>DATFHP010000150.1:0-6144 GCA_035248285.1 Allosphingosinicella sp.
TCGCCGAAGCGCCGGATCTGCATGGGAACCGTGGTCGCCTCGGACGACAAAGCGATCGGTTGCCAGTAGCGCCGCAGCAATTCGCCTCCGGGCGTGCCGGGTCCCACCTGGGTCAGGACCGGATCCGATACCCCCGGCTGCTGGCCATAGCCCCGACCGACGGTGTCGCTGAGCTTGCTTTCCATTCGACTCTCCCACTCCCGCCGCCGGGCTTGCGCGCCTCTTGAGCGCGGTTTTGTCTACCTTGCCCGGGGGAGGCCAATCCTGCACGAAACAGCAGGTTCGAACGGTAGGCTCCTATAGATTGAAGCCCCGAAAGCGGTCTTATGATCGACAAGACCATCTATGATATCGTGGCGGACCCTATGCCCGGCGGTGTAAGGGCACCATGTGAAGGCTTCGCCGAAGCAGGCGAGTCGATCGAAAGGTTTGGAGCCATGAGCGATCATCCCGATACCAAGGACCTCCCGCATTCCGAGCAGGAATGGCGCCAGCGTCTCTCCCCCGAGCAATATCATGTCCTGCGCGAGGCGGGCACCGAACCCGCCTTCACCGGCCGCTATTGGAACAATCACGAAAAGGGCGAATATGTTTGCGCCGGCTGCGGCGAGGCCTTGTTCGCGAGCGGCGCAAAATTCGACAGCGGCACCGGCTGGCCGAGCTTCACCGAGCCGGAGCGGCCCGAGGCCGTCAGCGAACATGCCGATACCAGCCACGGCATGCGCCGCGTCGAGGCGCGCTGCGCCAGATGCGGCGGCCATCTCGGCCACATCTTCCCCGACGGACCAGGCGAGAATGGGCTGCGCTATTGCATGAACTCGGCGGCGCTCGATTTCAAACCGGACCAATAGCGCCTCAAGCATCGATTCCGCGTCGATCTTGTGGGCGGGCTGAACTGCGCTTATCGCTGAGCGCAGATGCCCAGTGCTGCTTCCTCGCCGGTGCGACGAACCTTCGTCACTTTCATCAAGGCCGTCATCTACGGGACGATCGTCGCGCTGATCGCGCTCGTGGTGGCGGTGGCGGTGGCGATGAATTCGCTGCCGAGCTACCAGGAGCTGGTACGGCGCGACGATCTCGGCCAGATGATCCGCGTCCACGCCGCCGACAATAGCGTGATCGCATCGCTGGGCCCCAGTTTCGGGCAGTGGCTTGCCTATGACGACATCCCGCCGATCATGCGCACGGCGATGGTGTCGGTCGAGGATCGCCGCTTCTGGAGCCACCCCGGCGTCGACCCGCTCGGCATGGCCCGCGCGGTGGCTGTCCGAGTCGAGCGCGGAAGCTGGGTCCAGGGCGGCTCGACCATCACCCAGCAGCTGGCACGCAATATTTTCCTGACCAATTCGCGCACCTTCGGACGCAAGATACGCGAAGCGATATTGGCGCTCGCGCTCGAGCGCCGCTTTTCGAAGAAGCAGATTCTCGAACTCTATCTCAACCGCGTCTATTTCGGCGGCGGAGCCTATGGAATCGACGCCGCGTCGCGCCGCTTCTTCGGCCATTCGGCGCATCAGCTGACCTTGTCGGAGGCCGCGATCATCGCCGGCCTCGTGAAGGCGCCTTCCAACTATTCGCCAACCGCCGATGCCGAGGCGGCCAAGAGCAGAGCCGCGGTGGTGATCGGCCTTATGCGCGCGAACGGCGAGATCACGCCCGAGGAGGCGGCATCGGCTGCGCCGGGCCAGGTCAAGCTGATCCCCAGCGCCAAGCAGAACAGCGTCCGCTACTTCACTGACTGGGTGCTGCCGCAACTCGACACCTTGATCGACGAGACCGCCCAGCCGATCGAAGTCTGGACCACGCTCGACGTCGGCATGCAGAAGCTCGGCGACGAGGCGGTGAATGCGAATACGCCGGGCGGGGCCCAGGGCGCATTGGTTGCGCTCGACCGCGATGGCGCGGTGCGCGCGATGGTTGGGGGCCGCGACTATGTCTCGTCGATCTACAACCGCGCCACCCAAGCGGCCCGCCAACCCGGTTCGGCGTTCAAGCTGTTCGTCTATCTGGCCGCGCTCGAAACCGGTGTGCGGCCCGACAGCATGGTCGCCGACGCCCCGATCACCATCAACGGCTGGTCGCCACGCAACAGCACGCGCACCTTCGCCGGCCAGGTGACGATCCGCGAAGCATTCGCGCGCTCGATCAACACGGTTTCGGCGCGCCTGGGTCAGCAGGTCGGCTTTCGCACCGTCGCCGACATGGCACAGCGCTTCGGAATCACGACCAAGGTCGACACCAATCCATCGATGGTGCTGGGCACCTCGCTCGTGCGCGTGATCGACATGGCGCGCGCCTTTGCGACCGTAGGCCGGAAGGGCGTCGCGGTCGTACCTTATGGCATCACCAGGGTCACCACCGCCGACGGCACCATCCTCTACCGCCATGACGATGACGAATCGCGCGTGCTGGCGGCGCCCTGGGTCGCGGCGGAAATGACCGACCTGCTTCAGACCGCGGTGCTCACCGGCACCGGCAAGGCCGCGCAGATCGGCCGGCCGGTGGCAGGCAAGACCGGGACGACGAGCTCCAACAAGGACGCATGGTTCATCGGCTTCTCGAGCGGGCTGACCACTGCGGTCTGGATGGGCCGCGACGACAATCGGCCGGTTCCGGGACTGCAGGGCGGCCACGCACCGGCCACGGCGTTCCACGATTTCATGGTTCGCGCCGTCGCGCGCCGGCCGGTGGAGGCCTTCGACGTCAAGGTGACGCTGCCCGATTGGGAGACCGAGCCGGATGAAGAGGCCTGGTACGGCGCGCCCAACGAGATGATGGTCGATCCCGACGGCAACCCGCTCCACCCGGCGGATCCCAACGCGCCGCCGTTCGAAGATCCGACGGTATCGCGCGGTGCCGATGACGAGCGGATGGATCAGCAGTGGCTGGACCGGGCCATCGGCCGCAACCGCGCTCCGAGCGGACGCGACCAGGGCCCGCCGCCGCGGCAGTCAGAGCCGGCCGAACCGATGCAATGACGCGCCGTGACGCCGCAGCCAGCGGCGCGCCGGAACCGGATCGTCCTCCAGCAGCTGCGCGACCAAAGCGTGGAAGGCGGCGCCGTGGTTCAAATGGACCCGGTGCGCCACTTCGTGCGCCACGGTCGCGCGCCGGACCCATTCGGGCGCGAGGATGAGCCGCCAGCTGTAGCGGATCGCGCCCGTCGCCGAGC
The DNA here is from genome assembly GCA_035248285.1 of Allosphingosinicella sp. Lineage (GTDB taxonomy): Bacteria > Pseudomonadota > Alphaproteobacteria > Sphingomonadales > Sphingomonadaceae > Allosphingosinicella. The sequence continues at coordinate 3,173 of DATFHP010000150.1, forward strand.
AGCTGCCCCAGCGAGACACCGGATCGCCGACCCCGACGCGGGGGACATTGACGGCGGCCTTCCCCGCGAAGGCACGGGTTTCCTCCTCGAGGCGTGCGCGCGCGTGCTGGCGCAGCCAGCGCAGCAGCCGCGCCGGCAGCGTCTCGGCCGGTCCGCCAGTGACGATCGCGTCGCCCTCGATCTGGACGGCGCGTGGCTGGTCCGGCCGCCAAATCAGCCGATGCGGCCGGCCGTAGAGCGGCACCTCCACACCGGGCGCGATCGTCACCGGCGGCGGAATCTCGGCCAGCGCCGCTTCGATCCAGCCGCTTTGGCTGGCCGCCCAGGCCAGCGCGCGGCGCTCCGACACGCGGCCCGGCACAATCAGCGTCACCGCGCCGTTCCGGGGATCGACGCGCAAACGCATGGCCTTGGCGCGTGCCGACCGCTTGACGATGATCGCGGCGCCTGTCGCGCCGGCTCGGGAGGCCGGCTCAGAGCTCACGGTCGATCAGATGATGCTCGAGATCGCCCGATTCATCTTCCGAAACGGTCCAGCCGCGCACCGACATCCCGGCGCGGTGCACGGCTTCGCGGTCGCCGCAGACCAGATAATGCCAGTCCGGCAGCGCCGCGCCCGCGGCCCGGAGGCGGTAGGCGCAGGTCTTCGGCAACCAGGCCAGGTGTTCGATTCCATCGCGCGTCAGCCTGATGCAATCCGGAACGAAGGCGCGCCGGCCTTTGTAATTGGTGCAACGCGCGCTGTGGCGATCGAGCAAGCGGCAGGCGACGTTGGTGGCGTGGAATTCGCCGCTCAGCTCGTCTTCCACTTTATGGACGCAGCATTTGCCGCAGCCGTCGCACAAGGCCTCCCATTCGCCGCGGTCCAGCGCCTCGATCGGCTTTTCCCAGAATTTCTCGCTCATTTCACCCACGTGTCGAGCGCGGCGGCGACCGCATTCGCCCCTTCGTCCTGCGGCAGCAACAGCATCGGCTCACCCTTGGGGCCAAACAGCATCGCCTGGCGCGAATGGTCGACGAAATAGTCCTTGCCATGTCCGGTCGGTTGCTTCGAGGCATATATAGCAAAAGCCTTGCGCACCGCATCGATCGCCGCCGGCGTCCCGGTCAAACCGATCAGCCGCGGATGAAAGGCGGCGACATAGGATTTCAGAACCGCCGGCGTATCGCGTTCAGGATCGACCGTGATGAAGATCGGCTGCACCCGACGGGCCCGATCGGGCGCCGACGTCTCGAAGCGGCGAAGCGCCTGGGCGATCACTTGCAGATCGGTCGGACAAACGTCGGGGCAATAGCTGTAACCGAAATAGATCAGACGGTAGCGGCCATCGAAGTCCGCGCTGCGGACGGTGCGGCCGTCCTGGTCCACCAGCGTGAAGGGCCCGCCGAGGCGCGCGCCCGCGAGCGGCGGCTCCTCGGCCGGGCGGGAGCAGGCGCCGGGCAGCAGGATCGCGAGGAGGAGAAACAGGTGCGACAAGCATCGGTGCATGACTTCGTTCATAGCCGCGCCAGTCTTGATTTGCTAAGGGGCTGCGATCAACCGGACGAAGGCGAGGTGGGCAGCCGTGGTGAGCAGGTTTGCGAGGACGGTCGCAGCGGCGGTGGCGCTGGTGCTTGTGGCGATGCCGGTCCAGGCGCAGCTGCGCTCGGATTGGTATGCCTTCCTGGACGCCGTCAAGAAGCGCGACGGCGATAAGGCGACCAGCCTGATCGCCACGCCCGGTTCGACCGTCCTCAACACCAAGGATCCGGGCACGGGCGAGGGCGCGCTGCACATATTGACGCGCGAACGCGACATCCTCTGGCTGGGCTTCATGCTTGGCAAGGGCGCAAAACCGGATCTGCAGAACAAGCAGGGCGCCACCCCGCTGGCGGTCGCGGCGCAGATCGGCTGGATCGAAGGCGCGGACCTTCTGCTGCGCAGGCGCGCCAAGGTCGATCTTCCCAACAATCGCGGCGAGACTCCGCTGATCCTCGCGGTCCACAACCGCGACGTGCCGATGGTGCGCCTGCTGCTGGCGGGGGGTGCCGATCCGAAATGGACCGACAGCGTCGCCGGCTATTCGGCGCTCGATTATGCCCGCCAGGACAGCCGTTCGTCGACGCTCGCCAAGATGCTGGAGACCGCCAAGCCCGCCGCGAAATCGGTGGCCGGGCCCGGGCTTTGATGCGCGGCCCCTGCCGGGGATCGGACGCCTCCGCTTGATTCCCTAATCCAATCCGGCGAGGCCCGGATCGAGATCGCCGGCAAGCCGGCGCGCGGCGCGGCGCGCGAAGCGCAACGTTTCGGCGCGGCGGCGCGCCGAAGGCAGAGGCCGCACCGCCGCTTCGCGCACGACCGCCGCGTCATAGCGGTCGGCGACGATCAATCCACACAGCGCCGGCGCGCGGCATTCCTCTTCGAAAGGTTCGAGCGCGAAGCCGGCCGGCACGGCCCAGAAAAACCGATCGCAAAAGTCGAGATAGTCCGGCCATTTCTGATCGCCGAGCAGGTCGGCCCGCGAGACCTTGATTTCGACGATGGTCAATTGGCCGCGCGCGTCGAGCGCCATCATGTCGGCGCGCCGTCCGTTCGGCAACGGCACTTCGCAGATCGCGAACAAATCCTGGCGGAAGAACAGCCGGGTCACGCCACGCGCCACGTCCTGCGCGATCAGCGGCTCGTCGGCAAGGCAGGCGGGAGTCGAAGCCATCAGCCCAAGTTAGAATGAAAAGGGAACAGAGGAAAGAAGACAACGCGACAAAATGTCGCGCCGCGCCTGCGCCGCGCGTCGATTGCTATCGCATCGTCATTGCGAGAAACCGGTTCCCACTTTTTCGCACGATGCCTTAGACGATCAGCGATAGAAGACGTGGTTGCCGACGGATGCGACACGGGTCAGGTGCCAACGCGGCGAGACACGCTTGGCATGGAAAAAGAGCGCGCGCGGCGCCGAACCCGTGGCAAGCTCCTGGCGGGCGATTTGCGCAAT
>DATFHP010000151.1:0-4117 GCA_035248285.1 Allosphingosinicella sp.
CAATGCTTGCCGTACCTCCCCGGGCAGAGCGGCATAGGCCGACAGCAAAGCCGTGGCATCGGCCGCCAGCCAATCACCCTCGGATCGCTTGCCGGTGAGGACATAGACGATGTCGACGCCGGCTTCGGCAAGCCGCGCGAGATAAGCTGCCTTGAGCTCGCGCTTTCCGGTCTCATAGAGGCTCTGTTTCGGGACGTCGGTTCCCACCCGACCGGCGAAGTCGGCCTGTCGTAGCCCTAGCCGCTTTCGTTCTTCGGCCAGTCGCGTCCCAAAACTCATCGTTTTTGAAATTTCCCTATTGACAATTCATCGTAAACCGATGATTAATTGGTGGAATCGCCGAAATGAATCTTTACACATGCGCATCGCACTGTCGCGGCAATTCCGATCGTGAAGCGATGCTGTGAAGGCCATCGTCCGATGACCGAGCTTCCCCCCGAAACGCTGCTCGCAGCCGCTGCGCGCGCCGTGCTCGTCTCGCTCACGCGATTGCCGGCAGACCAGACGCTGCCGGCGGACGCCCAGGCCGCACTCCGCCTGCTCGAGGATGCGCTGATGCGTCATCGTGAGAAGCAGACCGGCTGAGTCCGCAGCCGGCGCGCCGCGGCCACCACGGAAACGGAGTCGCGTCAATGGATCCGCAACGGACGCCCTTGCCGGACCGTATCCGGGCGAGCCGATAGCCGCGATGAAGGCTCGGGCGAGAGAACGGCCTTGAATGCGGCACCCGCATTGGCGATGCCCTGTTCCACCGGCATAGCCATAGGGAGACCGCGGGACATTGGCACAGGCAATGCACACGAGCCGTTGCGGCCGCCCGATCGGCAAGCCTGCGCGAAGGACGATCCCAGGTCGCGCCTGGCGCTTCGGCACGGGATGCAACGATGCCTGACCCTGCGGGCCGTCCCAATGTATCGCGCCGCTCGCTCCTCGTCGCGGCGCTTTCGACGATCGTCGAATGGTATGACTTCACATTATATATCTACTTCGCGACGGTGCTCGCGCGGGTATTCTTCGGCAATGACGGAGCCTCGCTGATCGCGACGCTCGGGACGTTCGCCGTCGCTTATTTGATGCGTCCGGTGGGCGCGATCGTGTTCGGCCATATTGGCGACCGGCGAGGGCGCCGTCCCATGCTGCTGCTTTCGATGGCGGTCATGTCGCTCGCCATGCTCCTGACCGGATTGCTTCCCACGCAGGCGCAAGCCGGCCCCCTCGCCGCCTGGCTCCTCGTCCTGCTTCGCTGCGTCATGGGCTTCTCGGTCGGCGGGGAATATACCGGGGTCGTCGCCTATCTTCTCGAAGGCGCCCGGGCGGAGCGCCGCGGGCTTGTCGCTTCCCTGGCAGCGGCGGCCAGCGAGGTCGGCGCCCTGCTGGCGGTGGCCGTCTCGGCACTGACGGTGAGTTCGATGTCCGATGCCGACCTGGAATCGTGGGGCTGGCGCATCCCGTTCCTCGTCGGCGCCGCGCTGGCGGGCAGCGTCTGGCTGGCCCGCTCGACGATGGAGGAGTCGCCGGACTTCGAACGGCAACGCGCGACGGGCATGGTTCCGGCGAGCCCTTTCCTACATGCGCTGTCCGAACAACGAGGCGGCGTGATTCGGTCGTTTGCGATCTCGGCCCTCGGCTCGATCACTTATTATGTCGGCATCAGCTACGTTCCGGCCTTCCTCACCTCCATCGGCGCAATGTCGGAGGCCGATTCGTTGTGGCTTTCAACCGTTGCAGCGGTGTCGGTCATCCTCATTACCCCAGCGGTCGGGGCATTATCCGACCGGGTAGGACGCAAGCCGGTTCTGCTGACACTGGCCGCATGCAGCGCAACCCTGCCCATACTGATGTTCTCGCTGATGGCGCACGGCTCGGCCCAACAGGCGCTTTTCGCTGCCGTGCTGCTCGCCTTGGTTGCCGGAGGCGTGAGCGCAGTCGGCGCCGTGGCGACGGCCGAGCAATTCAGCGGCGAAAGCCGTGTCAGCGGCCTCGCGCTAGGCGCCACCATGGCAACCGCGATTTTCGGCGGTCTTACGCCCTATCTCGCCCAGGTCCTGATCGCGCGCACCGCGCGACCGGAAATTCCGGGCCTGATGATCGCGGCTGTCGCCCTCTGTGTTATCCCGCTTTTCGCGCGGATTCGCGAGACTGCACCCGCAATCCGATCGACTGGGTCGGTGCCAGGCGGCCTGTAGAGCGTTCATGGCCGCACGAACGGCGCGCCGTCCGGAGCGATTGCAGGAGCTCGGAAATCGCGCCAGCCCAAGACTTTAGAGCGGTTGATCCAATGCAATCGGGCCACATAACGCCAAGCAGAAATTTCCACCGGAAATCGGGAGAATGGCCGGAGCCTGATTGTCGGAAGCCCCGCCGCCTTTCAGCCTGTATTCATTCGCCGTGAGGAACTTCCGACGTCTGCTGCAGAAAGGCTTGCGATGCTTCTGATCATGCTCAGCGCCGCATTCGTCGAGGCACCGGCGACCGCAGGCCCGTCGCCTATTCATTCGCCGACCGCAGCCGGCGCCGCCTCGCCCGTGCGGTCCCATCCCTTTCTCAGCCCCATGGGCGAGCCTTTCCTGCCGACCGACCAGGAAGCCGATGGGCTCAAGCTCTGGTTCGAGCAGGTCGACAGCAACAAGGACGGCGTCCTGACGGTGGCCGAAATGCAGCGAGACTCCGACCGCTTTTTCCGTACGCTGGACGTCAAGGGAGATGGCGAGATCGACCCCGATGACATCATGCGCTACGAAAATGAGATCCTGCCGGAAGTCCAGACCCTTTCCCGCGGCGACTGGGGCGGCGGACGGCGCCATCGTGGCGGGGCGCGACACGGTCGTAATATGGGCGCAGCGCAAGATGCCGGCTCCAGCTTTGAAGGCATCACGCGTTACAGTCTCATCACCATCGCCGAACCGGTCGCCTCGGCCGACGCGGACTTCAACCGCGGCGTCTCGCGAGCCGAGTTCGAACATGCCGCTGCGCAGCGCTTCCTGCTCCTCGATACCAACCATGACGGAAAGCTCACGCTGCCGGAGCTGCAGGCGGTCGCCGAGGCCAATGCCGAAGCCAGCCGCCATCCCAGGCACGAGCATCATGCCAGCGATGGGAATGATGGCTCGGGTGACGACGCCGGCCAGAGCGCCCCTGGCGGCATCGTGGGCGGGCCGATGTGATCTGGCTGCCCCCACCGTAATTGTCCCACCCGTCGATTAGCGGAGGCACAACCCGCCGGAAGCTAGGCCAACGTTGGGGGGAAGTGACGCGGGACAATGCAATCGCAGGGCAACGTCGGCTGGATCGAGAGGAAGGACCCACGTATCAAGGTGGTCGTCCGGGTGCGCATGCGCGCCGGGGCGATGCCTTCGGACGCCTGCATCCGCGACGTATCCAGTCGCGGCCTCCTGGTGCAGGCGGGAGCGCCACCGGTTCGCGGGACGCTGATAGAACTCGTTGGCCCATTCGCACCGATCGTCGGGCGCGTCGTCTGGACGAAAGGCCATCGTTTCGGCGTGCAGACGCAGGATCGCATCAACGTCTCCGCGCTGATCTCAGGGAAACTCGACAGGCGAAAGACGGACCTCGATGGCGCGTTCCAGCGAAGGGCGGCCGATCTCGAACGCCGGAAAGATCCGCTCGCCAGCGAAAGCTGGGCCCGATGGCTCCAATATGGAGCGGTCTTGCTCATCGGGGGCGCCATCGCGACCCTGGCGGCGCAAGCCAGCTATCACCAGCTGTCGCGCATGGCCACCGCCGTCGAGGCCGGCTTGGGATAGCGACGTCCGCCTCGGCTCATGACCGGACACAGAGGGCGATGATGAGCGACCCGAGACATGGGTGACAGTTCGTACCGGACACATGGGTAACACCTCCGGCATGCAATTGCATGCCGGAGGTGTGGATGCCCTGGAAGGAGTGTTCGGTGATGGAAGAGCGCATGCGCTTTGTCCTGCGGCGGCTGGATGGCGAGCCGATGAGCGAGCTGTGCCGCGAGTTCGGTATTTCCCGTAAGACGGGCTACAAGATTTTCGACCGCTATCAGCGTCATGGGCCGGAAGCGATCAGCGACCGATCGAGGCGTCCGGTACGCTATGCCAACCAGCTGCCAGAGCCGATCGAGCGAATGATC
>DATFHP010000152.1:0-26119 GCA_035248285.1 Allosphingosinicella sp.
GGCGCCCGGCCTCGGCCGCCTGCTGCGCACGGCGCAGCTTGGCCGCGGCGACCATCTTCATCGCCTTGGTGATCTTCTGGGTCGATTTGACCGAGGCGATCCGTCCCTTGAGTGCCTTGAGGCTGGCCATCTAGCTCTTACCGTCTTCCTTGTTCGTCACCCCCGCGAAAGCGGGGGTCCAGCTGGATTCCCGCTTTCGCGGGAATGACGGAAATGGGTTTACGCAAAGGTCTTGGCGAAATCGCCGATCACGGCTTTCAATTTGTCCGTGGTGGCATCGTCGAGCGCCTTGGTGTCCCGAATCGTCTTCAACAGATCGGCATGGTCGCTGCGCACGAAGGCGAGCAGCGCGGCTTCGAAGCGAACCACCTGGTTGACCGGAATGTCGTCGGTGAAGCCGTTGACGCCCGCGAAGATCGAGACGACCTGCTCCTCCACCGGCATGGGGGTGAATTGCGGCTGCTTCAGCAATTCGGTCAGGCGCGCGCCGCGGTTGAGCAGACGCTGTGTCGAAGCGTCGAGATCGGAGCCGAACTGGGCGAACGCCGCCATCTCGCGATATTGGGCGAGCTCGAGCTTGATCGAGCCGGCAACCTTTTTCATCGCCTTGGTCTGCGCGGCCGAGCCGACCCGGCTGACCGAGAGGCCGACGTTGATCGCCGGGCGGATGCCCTGGAAGAACAATTCGGTTTCCAGGAAGATCTGGCCGTCGGTGATCGAGATGACGTTGGTGGGAATATAGGCCGAAACGTCGCCCGCCTGGGTCTCGATGATCGGCAGCGCGGTCAGCGAGCCGGTGCCATTGTCGTCATTCATTTTGGCGGCGCGCTCGAGCAGCCGGCTGTGCAGATAGAAGACGTCGCCCGGATAGGCTTCGCGGCCCGGCGGGCGGCGGAGCAGCAGCGACATCTGACGATAGGCGACCGCCTGCTTCGACAGATCGTCATAGACGATCACCGCGTGCATGCCGTTGTCGCGGAAATATTCGCCCATCGTGCAGCCGGTATAGGGCGCGAGGAACTGCAGCGGCGCCGGCTCCGAGGCGGTCGCGGCGACGACGATCGAATATTCCATCGCGCCATTTTCCTCGAGCGTGCGCACGATCTGCGCGACCGTCGAGCGCTTCTGGCCGATGGCGACGTAGATGCAATAGAGCTTCTGGCTCTCGTCGCCGCTCTTGTTGGTTTCGCGCTGGTTGATGAAGGTGTCGATCGCCACCGCCGATTTTCCGGTCTGGCGGTCGCCGATGATCAGTTCGCGCTGGCCGCGGCCGATCGGCACCAGCGCGTCGAGCGCCTTGAGGCCGGTCTGCATCGGCTCGTGCACCGACTTGCGCGGGATGATTCCCGGCGCCTTGACCTCGACGCGGCGGCGCTCGCTCGAATCGATCGGACCCTTGCCGTCGATCGGATTGCCGAGGCCGTCGACGACGCGGCCGAGCAGGCCCTTGCCGACGGGCACGTCGACGATCGTGCCGGTGCGCTTGACGGTGTCGCCCTCGCGGATCTCGGCGTCGATGCCGAAGATCACGACGCCGACGTTGTCGGCTTCGAGATTGAGCGCCATCCCCTGGATGCCGTTCGCGAATTCGACCATCTCGCCGGCCTGGACATTGTCCAGCCCGTGGATGCGCGCGATGCCGTCGCCGACCGAAAGCACGGTTCCGACTTCGGAAACCTGGGCTTCGGTGCCGAAGCTGGCGATCTGTTCGCGGATGACCTTGGAAATTTCTGCGGCGCGGATGTCCATAGCTAGCCTTTCATCGAAGCCCTTGCGGGCTTTCAGCCCTTCATAACCTGGGCGAGACTGTTGAGTTTGGTGCGGATCGAACCGTCGATCATTTCGCTGCCGATCTTGACGATCAGCCCGCCGAGGATGGCGGGATCGACTTGGAGGTCGACGGCAATGTCGCGCCCCGTGCGGGTGCGCAGATTCTGCTTCAACGCGGCGATCTGGCCGTCGTCGAGCGGATGGGCGGAGGTGACCTCGGCATTGGTCTCGCCGCGCTGTTGCGCCCAGAGCAAATTGAAGTTGCGGATGATGTCGGCGAGCTGACCCAGCCGCCGGTTGCGCGCGAGCACGCCGAGGAAATTGCGGGTGGTCGGGTCCAGTTGCATCGCGTCGGCGCAGGCCAAGGTCGCCGCCAGCGCTTCCTCGCGACGCACCAGCGGGCTTTTGGTCAGCGCGCGAAAATCGTCCGATTCGGCAAGCGCCGCCTTCAGCGTGGCCAGGCTGGCGCCCACCTTGTCGAGGCTGCGCTCGTCGCGCGCGAGGTCGAACAGCGCCATCGCATAGCGCCCCGCCAAGCTAGCCTGAATGCCGCCGGAATAATCCACGCGCCTTGTAACTCCCGGATAGGAATGTTTGCCCAAACGAATGCAGGGCGCCGAGGCACCCCCTGTCGGGTCGCGGGCGACGTAGCAGGGGCTTTGCTGCGATGCAAGATCGGCGTCGGCCTGCCCGAACGACGATTGGTTTTGACCGCAAGGATCGGGACGCCTGGGTCCGTCGTCGCGGCTAGTCCTGCCCTCATTCCGGCGCTGTGCCGGCTCGAAAGGAACCGACCATGCTCGCACGCAACATGGGTGCAACCGCGAAGGAAAAGCACGATATGACCTTCATGCCGCGCCCGATTCCCATCGACACCGACGCCGCCTGGGCGGCGGTCCTGGCGCGCGACAGTGCCGCCGACGGCAGGTTCGTGACCGGCGTGCTCACCACCGGAATCTATTGCCGCCCCTCGTGCGCGGCACGTCATCCGCGGCGCGAGAATGTTCGCTTCTATGCGACCCCCGAGGCGGCGGAGCGCGATGGCCTGCGCGCCTGCCTGCGCTGCAAGCCCAACGAGATCAGCCGCGACGCGGCGGCGGTCGAGAAGGCGATCGCCCTGCTCGGCGAGTCGGAGCAGCCGCCGGCGCTCGAGGAGATAGCGGCGGCGGTCGGCTATTCGCCGTTCCATTTCCACCGCCTGTTCAAGCGCGCGACCGGAATCACGCCTTATGCTTTCGCGCGCGGGGCGCGGGCGCGAAAGATGCGCGCCAGCCTCGGCGAGAACGAAAGGATCACCGATGCCATATATGATGCCGGCTATTCGGGCCCGGCGCGCTTCTATGCCGACGCCAAGCGGAGGCTCGGCATGACCCCGTCGGCCTGGCGCGACGGCGGCCGCGGCGAGACGATCCGTTGGACGACCGCCGACACCGCGCTCGGCACGATGTTCCTGGCCGCGACCGACAAGGGGATATGTCGGCTGTCGTTCGACGAGGACGAAAGCGCATTGCGTGCCCGCTTCCCCAACGCCCGAATCGAGCGCGGCGGCGGCGCGCTGGCGAGCCTCGCGGTGCGCGCAGTCGCGGCGGTCGACGCCCCGGAACGGCCGCACGATCTGCCGCTCGATGTCCGCGGCACCGCCTTCCAGGAGGCGGTTTGGCGCGAACTCTCGCAGATCCCGCCCGGCGAAAGCGTGAGCTATGCCGCGCTCGCCGCCAAGGCCGGCAACCCGGCCGCGTCGCGCGCTGCCGGCACCGCCTGCGGCGCCAATCCGGTCGCGGTGCTCATCCCCTGCCACCGCGCGCGGCGCGGCGACGGCTCGGCCGGCGGCTACGCCTACGGGCTCGAGCGCAAGGCAAAGCTGCTCGAACGCGAAGGATGGGGCGAGGGGAGATTGCTCTGAGGCTATCCGTTCCTTGCGGTGCAACGGGGATGCGTGGCCTGAGACCGTCCAAGGTCACTGCGGCGCTGGCGTTTCCGTGGCCAATGCCGCAAGTTCGCGATCGAGCGTTTCCAGAAGGTTGTCCGTGACGCCGTCGTCGATCAGTTTGAGCACCGCCGCGCTTGCCTTGCTGGCGCCGCCGCCATGTGGGCTAAAGGCGATCGGCGCGAGTACGTTGCGAGCTTCCTTGATCTTCTTGTCGGCCAGCAGCTGGCGTCCCAGCATCATCCGCAGTTCCGGGTCGTGCGGAGCCCGGGCGAACGCCTCTTCGAGGCCCATCACGGCGTTTCTTGTCGGCGTCAGACCAGCTTCCACGAAGGTCCGGTAAAAATAGATCAAAGGTTCGGGATCGTCCGTGTCCGCTCGATTGGCTTTGATGAACCAGCTTCTGGCCGAATTCCACTTGGCCTCGCTCGACTCTGGCGCGGCGGCGAGGCGCATTTCCACTCTGCCCTTGTAGAGCAAGGCATCGACTGACTTGGGGTCGCGCTTGAGAGCCAGATCGGCCGCGGCACTGGCCTGCTCGTCGTTGCCGGCCTGGTATTCGGCTGCGGCCAGCACCAGCTGGGCCTCGGCGCTTTCGGGGGCCAGCGCGGCACGCCGGCGCGCCTCGGCAAGCAGCCTCTTGGCCGCGTCGCCAGTCGGAGTTCGTGTCAATTGCATTCTGATACGGATGACGGCCTCCTCTCCTGCCGTGAGCCGGCGGAGCCCGGGCTCCGCCACCGCAACCGCTCCAGCGGCGATTTTCCGATATTGCATCGGGTGCCGAATGTAGCGATCGAGTTCGCTGTTCAGCTTGCCGAGGTCCCCAAAAGCCGCCTTCGCGGACTCGATACTTGTCATCCCCTTGCCGATGTTTCGCAGATAGACGTCCAATTGATTGGCTCGTGTGGGCTCGAAGGTAAGATAGTGGGTCAGAACCCAGGCGCGACCATAATAGACGTCCATGGCCTCGGCATTGCCTTCCGCGAGCCCAGTCAGCAATTTCTCTATCGGGAGGCGTGTCCCGTAGAATAGTCCCATCGCCCGATGAACCGCCGGTTGGCCGAAGGTGAGGCCGCCATCCTTCTCGAAGGTTACCGTCGAGTAGAATTCCGCGAACCCTTCGACGAACCACGCCGGATAGGCTGCCATATAGTTGCTCAGCATGAAATGGTGGGCATATTCGTGCAACAGCACGGTCTGGCCGCTCAGCGTATAGCTATTGCCGGGGTGATTACGCGGTACGAACGCCACCGAACCGCTCGCGCGCGGGACATAGAAGCCTGCCACGCTGCTGCGGGTATCGCCGTAGAGCTGCCGAACGGCGGCTTCGTCGGGCAAAACGAAAACTGTCAGTCGGCTGGCCTTCCCGGGCGCCTCGTCCTTCGGCATGTCCCTGAGGAAGCGCAGCATCGCGTCGAAACGTTCCAGCTTCGTGGCCATGTCTCGCGCCGACTGAGGCGAGCCTTCGGCCAGAACCACGAAATGATCGGTGCTGGCTTCCCACCAATCGGCACTGGCGGGCGAAGCCGTCAGCAAGAGCATCAAGGCGAACGCAAGTGCCCGCATATTTCCCCCGGAACGCCGGTGAACCTAGGCGCGGGAAAGCGGGCCGGGAAGCGGATTTTGATCCAGAATGGAGCGATGTCTCGCTTGCCGCAGCGGCTCTACAGAAAACTATACGGATCCACATCCACCGCCACGCGCACGCCGCGCGGGAAGTCGAGCTTGCCGAGCCAATCGCGGATCACATCCTGGACGTCGAGCGAGCGTGCGGCATGGACGAGCAGCCGTTGGCGGTGCCGGCCGCGCAGCATCGCGAGCGGCGCCGGGGCCGGGCCGAACACCGCCATCGCCTCGACCTTCGGCGCGCTGCGGCCGATCATCCGCGCGGTCTCGACTGCTTCGGCCTGATCCTCCGACGACACGATGATCCCGGCGAGGCGCCCGAAGGGCGGCATCGCCGCCTCGCGCCGCGCTTCGGTCTCGGCGCGATAGAAGCCTTCGCTGTCGCCGCTCACCAGCGCGCTGATCACCGGCGCCGCCGGCTCGCGCGTCTGGACCAGCACCCGCCCGGGCTTGTCGCCGCGGCCGGCGCGTCCCGACACCTGCATGATCTGCTGGAAGCTGCGCTCGGCGGCGCGCAGGTCTCCGCCCGACAGGCCGAGATCGGCATCGACCACGCCGACCAGGGTGAGGTTGGGGAAATGATAGCCTTTGGTGACGAGCTGGGTGCCGATCACGATATCGATCTCGCCCGCTTCCATGCGTCCGACGAACTCGGCCGCCTTGGCTGGCGACCAGATTGTATCGGACGTGACGATCGCCGTTCGGGCCTCCGGAAACAGCGCCGCGACTTCGTCGGCGATCCGCTCGACGCCCGGGCCGCAGGCGACCAGGCTGTCCTCCTCATGGCATTCGGGGCAGGCGCGCGGCGGCGCCAGGATGTGGCCGCAATGGTGGCAGGCGAGGCGGCCCACCAGCCGGTGCTCGACCATCCAGGCGGTGCAGTTCGGGCATTGGAAGCGGTGTCCGCAGGCGCGGCACAAGGTGAGCGGCGCATAGCCGCGCCGGTTGAGGAACAAAAGGCTCTGCTCGCCCGCGTCGAGATTGGCGCGAAGCTCGGCGACCAGGCTCGGCGCCAGCCACCGGCCGCGCGGCGGCACGTCCCGGGTCAGATCGACAGCGCGAATCTCGGGCAGCTGGGCATTGCCGTAGCGGTCGGGCAGGCGCAGTTCGCGATAGACGCCGATCTCCGCCATCTGCCGCGTCTCGATCGCCGGCGTCGCCGAGGCGAGGATCACCGGCACTTCTTCCAGCTTGGCGCGCATCACCGCCACGTCGCGCGCGTGATATTGGACGCCTTCCTCCTGCTTGAAGCTGGTCTCGTGCGCTTCGTCGACGACGATGAGGCCGAGCCGGCGATAGGGCAGGAACAGCGCCGATCGCGCGCCGACCACCACCTTGGCATGGCCGGTCGCGATCGCCCGCCAGGCCCGGCGGCGCTGCGACTGACGCAGGCCCGAATGCCACGCCACCGGTTCGCAGCCGAATCGCGCGGCGAAGCGCTTCAGGAACGGCTCGGTAAGCGCGATTTCGGGAACCAGCACCAGCGTCTGCCGCCCCTGCCGAAGCGCTTCCGCTATGGCTTCGAAATAGACCTCGGTCTTGCCCGATCCCGTGACTCCATCGAGCAGGAAGGGGGCGAAAGCCGGGTTTGCGGCCGAAGCGACCAGGATGTCCGCCGCTTCCGCCTGCGCGGGCTCCAGAGCCGGGACATCGTGGCTTGGGTCCGGCTCCGGAAACGGATCGTCGATCGTCACCTCGACCGCCTCGATTGCGCCGGCCTTGACCAGGCCGCGGATCACGCCGTCGGAAACGTCCGCGGCCAGCGCCAGCTCGCGCACCAGCCCCTGCCGGCCGGCAATCCGCTCGAGCGCCTGGGCGCGCTGCGGCGTCAGCCTTTCGGGGACATGGCCGGTGGCGCGATATTCGATCACCGTGCGGCTGCCCTCGAGCGCGCTCGCGGAGGCGAGCGTCATCCGCAGCACCGCCGCCAGCGGCGCGAGATAATAATCGGCGGTCCATTCGATCAGCCGGCGTAGCGGTTCGGCAAGCGGGGGGAGGTCATAGGCCTCGACCAGCGGGCGAAGCTTCTTGTCCTCGACCTCGGCCGCGGCGAGCCGGCCGGCATCCCACACCACGCCGGTCAGCTGGCGCGGGCCGAGCGGCGCGAGGACGATCGAGCCCGGCTCGACTTGCATGCCCGGTGGCAGGCGATAATCGAGCGGGCCGAGCGCCTGGTTGAGGAGGAGCACGCGGACGCGGTTCATGCCTTTATCTAATGCGGTATGCGCGCGCGCCAAGCGCCATGGCAAAATCGTCGGCAGTGTTCGGCCAGCACGCGGAACCGCTATAGGGGGAGGAACGCGATTCGCAGGGGCGCTTCATGAAATTCTTCGTCGACACGGCCGACATCAACGACATTCGCGAGCTGGCCGACACCGGGCTGCTCGATGGCGTCACCACTAATCCGTCGCTGATCCACAAATCCGGCCGCGAATTCCTCGAGGTCGTCAAGGAGATTTGCGCGGCCGTCGAAGGCCCGGTCTCGGCCGAGGTGGTGGCGATGGACCATCAGGGGATGATGCGCGAAGCCGAGGTGCTGCGGAAGATCGCCGACAATATCGCGGTCAAGGTGCCGCTGACGATCGACGGCCTCAAGAGCTGCAAGGCGCTGACCTCGGACGGCACCATGGTCAACGTCACGCTCTGCTTCACCGCCAACCAGGCCTTGCTCGCCGCCAAGGCGGGCGCCACCTTCATCTCGCCGTTCGTCGGCCGGCACGACGACATCGGCTTCGACGGCATGCAGATCATCTCCGAGATACGGATGATCTACGACAATTACGATTATGCGACCCAGATATTGGTCGCGAGCGTGCGCCACCCCGTCCATGTCCTCGAAGCCGCCAAGATCGGCGCCGACGTGATGACCGCGCCGCCCGCGGTGATCCGCCAGCTGTTCAAGCACCCGCTGACCGACCGCGGCCTCGAATCCTTCGCCGCCGACTGGGCCAAGACCGGGCAGAAGATCGGATAAGAAATACCCTCTCCCCTTGCGGGAGAGGGGAGGGAGAGGGGGGTCGCGTCGCCTTTTCCGATTCCTTTCATTGAGTCGCATTTTCCGTGCCCTCACCCCGCCCTCTCCCGCGAGGGGAGAGGGGGAATTGGCGAGCGTGGCACCACGAAACCCGATCACCTCATAAGCACGATCACGCCTTCGATCCAAACCCCTTGCGCAGTCACCACTTTCCCCATCGCTTCTTAACCATCGCGCGGTTACACTCCGCCTGGGATGGGTAAGGTCATCAACTTCGAGGATCGTGCGGTCGCCAGCCTGCGCGCGCGCGTCGCGGCGGCGGAGGAGGCCAACCAGGACCTCATCGCCTTCGCGCGCGGCCATTCGGGCGCCGTCGCTTCGATCCACGAGGCCGTGCTGGCGGCGATCGAGGCGGAGGGCCTCGACCATCTGATCCACATCGTCACCCAGCTCTGGCCGCAGATATTGGGCCTGGACTCGGTCGCCATGGCGCTGTTCGCCGGCGACAAGGGCATGCGCGCCGATGCGTCGGGGCTGCAATTCGTCGACCGCCGCCTGATCGAGCGTTCGATCGAAGGCTTCGAGGGCGTGGTGTTGCGCGGCGTGGCGCGCGGCCATCCCTTGTTCGGGCCGGCGTGCAGCCTGATTCGTGCCGAGGCGCTGATCCGGCTCGACAGCGAGCCGCCGCTTCCCAACGGCCTGCTCGCGCTCGGCCAGCGCGGCGGCCAGGGCTTCGAGACGCGCCATGGCTCCGAATTGCTGGTCTTCCTCGGCCGGGTCCTGACCCGCTGCATGGGCCGGTGGCTGATACCTTGAGGGTCAAAACCCCGTCCCCACAATGGTCGGGACGGAGCGTATTTTGGCGCACAGCAAGGAGCGACGAGGGAGCGATGGAGACTCCATCGTGACCGAGGAGCGACGCCGCAGTGCGCCAAAAGACGCCCGCCCCCTTCGGGGGTCGCCCGGAGAGCCGCACCGGACTGCGTCGGGCCGCTTGAACGGAGGCACCACTCCGTCCTGCGCGGCCCTCCTTGCCGGTACACCTCTCCGGGCGATCACGACCGTTGTGGGGGCGGGGTTTTGACCCTAGACAGCCATCCCGCGCGCTTGCTCGTGCTGCGCTGGCGCGAGCATCTGACCCGCGACCGTCGCCGTTCCGATCATACCGTCCGCGCCTATGTCGCGACCGCGCATCGACTGATCGACTTTCTCGCCGATCATCTCGGCGGCCCGGTCGACGCCGCCGCGCTCGCACAGCTCCAGCCTTCGGATCTTCGTGCCTTCCTGACCGTGCGGCGCAAGGCGAGCCTCGGCAATGCCTCCGCCGCGCGCGAGCTTTCGGCGTTGCGCACCTTCCTCGCTTTCGTGGTCGGCGAGGCCGGCCGTGGCGGCGTGCCGCGCGTCAAGGGGCCGAAACGCCCGCGCAGCGTGCCGCGGCCGATCGCGCCCGACGAAGCCATCGCGCTCGCCGAGGAGGCCGCCGACGCGGCGAGCCAGCCCTGGATCGCGGCGCGCGATCTCGCCGTGCTGCTGCTTCTTTACGGCGCGGGCCTGCGCGTCGCCGAGGCGCTCGCGCTCACCGGCGCCGCGCTTCCGCTGGGCGAGACGATCGCGGTCACCGGCAAAAGGAACAAGACTCGCGTCGTGCCCTTGCTCGCCACCGTTCGCGAGGCGATCGACCATTACCTCGCGCTCTGTCCCTATGCGGCGGACCGGGGGCAGCCCTTGTTCCGCGGCGCGCGGGGCGGGCCGCTGCGCGGCGAGCTGGTCCGCCGCGCCGTTCGCGCCGCGCGCGTCAAGCTCGGCCTGCCCGAACGCACCACGCCGCATGCGCTGCGCCACAGCTTCGCCACCCATCTGCTCGGCCGCGGCGCGGACCTGCGCTCGCTGCAGGAGCTGCTCGGCCATGCCAGCCTCTCCTCGACCCAAATCTACACCGCCGTCGACATGGCGCATCTGCTCGACGTCTACCGCCACGCCCACCCGCGCGCCGGCGCCGTTTAGGCGGTCGAGGCCTACCGTGGTGCGGAGAGACCTTGAACGCAATCCTCGGGTCGCATGGACAGGACAGCCGGCATTCCCGTTATCGCTGTGCTATAACGAAAAAGGAGCGGGTCATCCGCGCAGTAGCGGCCGCTTGTCCGTAGGCCAGCGGCCAGGTCGTCGGGCAATTGGATCGCGGCGGCTTTGCTTGGTGGCGCGGGTCGTTGAACGAGAAGGTGCGACGTAGGGGAAAGGACTGCCTGCGCTATGCCGTAGGCCGTGACGAGGGTCAGTGGCAGTGCCAGATATTTCGCGGGAAATCGGCGAACACAATATCTTATATTTATCGGCAAGAGGATGAGAGGCAAGTAAAGCCAATAACGAAGTTCATGAGATCTCGGAAGGAAAGATGTGGCGACAAACAGGACGCTGATGCAAATGACCAGCCGTTTCTGTTCTCCATCCTTTTCGAAGCGCAGTCGCGCCAGTTGGATGATCAGCAAGGCCGAATTCAGGAACATGAATAGCCAGCCCCATCCGCCGGTGCGGCTCGGCTCCCCTCTCCTGGGCGAGTTTCCGCTGTAGCTGTCGAGATTATACCACGGCGACACCCCTCGGATCGTCCAGTCGAGCTCGGTAGCCGAAAGCACGAACGCAATTGGCTGGGGCGGAACGACTTTCACCTGCTCGCCCAGGTCGTAACCCGGCAAATGGGCGTCCGCCCTCGGATCTTCAGGTCCATCGAAAACCGTCGTTCCATGGACGCTGACCTGCATCGGGTAAATTGGATTACCCGTCCTTACGCTATTGGATATCACTGAGACGCTGGACGCTAGAGCCCCGACGACGACCAATATTATGATGCGTCCGGACCTTTTGCTGATGCCGAATTGGATCAGCGCCAAGGATAAGAACAGGGCCGCGAACAGGACCACGGCCAACATGGCCTGCACCTTCATGTTGCCGGCAAGGCCCAGGAACATGATCCCGGCTGCCGACGAACGCAGCGAACGTCTCTCTTCGCTGTCGAATTCTTTCATCAGGATGAAAAAGCCGAGGCACAGGCAAAGACCGGCCGGCAGGTCCACGTACAAGGACTGATAATGGATCATCAGCATCGGAGACGCGAAGAATCCGAGCACCAAGAGAGATGCCGGGATTTTCAGCCTACGGGAAACATAGCGGAAATACGCGATGCAGAGGATGATTTGGGGAAAGATCATCGCGCGCAGGCTACCGGTACACGCCCAGAACAACCCCTGAAGCCACTCCCACAATTTGGGGAAACCAATCCATCTGGCTTCCAGGAAGTCACTGAAACGAAAGGTGTTATTGCTGTTCCCAATATTCCATAGGCGTGCGCTGAACGGAAAATGGTATGACCAATTGTCGTAGGCGATCATCGGCCTGGCCAGGGCAAGGGCGGTTGCGGCCAGCAATATGATGATCGCGGCCAGATGGCCCGGAGAAGAGAGGCCGGTCGGTCGAAACCGAGACAGGCTCTTCAAACTGGCATTTCGCTCCATTAAGCCTCCACCGACGACCGGGGGTGACGATCCAAGCCCGAATCCTCGCTACTTCTCCCTCTCCGGGTGCCGGTTGCGCCAGGTTAGCTGGCGCCAGATATAGGCAAGGATGATCAGCGCCATCACCGCCATCGACAGCGGCCCGAGCACCAGTTCGACCTCGTGGAAACGGCGGCCGAGCATCCAGCCTGCGACGGCAAGCGCCGAGCTCCAGACGGCGGTGCCGATGGCCGACCAGATGAAGAAGCGCCTCAGCCGCATCTTGAGCAGCCCGGCGGGGATCGACACGATCGAGCGGATCGTGGGCAGCAGCCGGCCGACGAAGACGACGATGTGGCCGAAGCGCCCGAACAGCCGCTGGGCCTTCTCGATGTCGTACCAGTCGAGCGTGAGCCAGCGGCCGTAGCGTTCGATCAGCGGCTTGAACCGCTCCATCCCGATCACCCGCGCCGCGAAATACCAGAACAGATTGCCGGCCATCGCTCCGGCGGTGCCGCTGACGATCACGCCCAGCAGCGTCATCGGACCGCGCGCCGCGCGCACCCCCGCAAGCGGCATGATTACCTCGGAAGGGATCGGCGGAAAGACCGTCTCGAGGAACATCAGCAGGAAGACGCCGGCATAGCCGGTATCGTCGATCAGGCGGATCACCCATTCGGACATGGTCAGGCCAGCCGTGCCTCGATCGCACCCCAGATCAAGGCCGGGGTGTCGCTGCCGTTGAAGCGGTCGATCGCCACGATCCCGGTCGGGGAGGTGACGTTGATCTCGGTCAGATAGCCGGCGATCACGTCGATGCCGACGAACAGCAGCCCGCGCCGCGCCAGCTCCGGGCCGATCGCCTCGCAAATCTCCTGCTCGCGTGGGGTGAGCTCGGCGGCGGCGGCGCGTCCTCCGACGGCGAGGTTCGATCGTATCTCGCCGTCACGCGGCAGGCGGTTGACCGCGCCCGCCGCCTTGCCTTCGACGAGCACGATGCGCTTGTCGCCCTGCGCGACCTCGGGAAGGAAGGCCTGCACCATGAACGGCTCGCGCCAGACCTGGCCGAACAATTCGGTGAGCGCGGCGAGATTGGCGTCGTTGCGGCCGACGTGGAACACCGCCGATCCGGCGTTGCCGTAGAGCGGCTTCACCACCGATTCGCCGTGCTCGGCATGGAAGGCGCGCGCTTCGTCGAGCCTGCGGGTGATCAAAGTCGGCGGCATGAAGCGCGCGAAGTCGAGCACGAACAATTTTTCCGGCGCGTTGCGCACCGCCGCCGGATCGTTGACCACCAGCGTCCGGTCCTGGATCCGCTCGAGCAGATGGGTCGCGGTGATATAGGCGAGGTCGAAGGGCGGATCCTGTCGCATCAGCACGACGTCGACATCGGCGCCGAGATCGAGTGTCACCGGATCCCCGAAAGCATAGTGGTCGCCTTCGACGTTTTGCACCGTCACCGGCCGCGCCGGCGCGGTGAGCCGGCCGTCGCGGTAGCTGAGATCGGCGGCTTCATAATGCCACAGCCGATGGCCGCGCGCCTGCGCGCCGATCATGATCGCGAAGGTCGAATCCCCCGCGATGTTGATCTTATCCATCGGGTCCATCTGGACGGCGACGCGCAACGACATGGTTCAAGGTCTCCGGCGCGTCGTCCTAAAGCAGGATGCGAAAAAGTGGGAACCGGTTTTTCGCCAAGATCCTGCGACAATGAATATTTCTAAAGCGCGATGCGATTGGATCCAATCGCATCGCGCTTTAGGGAAGGATCGTCGGCTTGTCACCCGCGCGTGAGAGACAGTCAATCGCCTGAGCGGGGCGCAGCATTTCGAATCCTGTCTGCCGCATAATGCGTGTCGGCCCGATCGTGCGTCAGCATTCCCCAGCCCGCCAAGGCGCATCCGGCCAGAAATGCCGACGCGCTCGCCGCGCCCAGAAAATAGGATCCGCGTGAACCTACCGCCTGATCCAGGTCCGCTTTCATCGTCGCTTCGAGGCTTTCGAGACGCTCGCCGTCGTCGGCGACGTTGATCCAATATGCCAGCATCGTTCCGGCCGCGCCACTGACGCGCTTGAAAGAATGTAGCGACCAAAAGCCGGCGCCCAATGCGGCCAGGATTCCAATCAGGAAGGCTCCCGCCGCACCCAGCTTCGCTCCCGTGGTCATTTGGAGAGGGAGCATGGATATCGCGGCCGCACCATTGACGGCCGCGAGCGTCGCCAGAATCCATCGCGACAGGTTCCCAGCCTCGCGCAGGCCGATCTGGAAGGTCTCCGCCATCATCGGCATGAGCATCTGCGAAGCCAGCCGGTGGGACGCGCGCTCCTCCTCGTCCATTCTCCGATCTCCCGCTCCGGTCATCTTGCGCGCGTTGGGCCCGCGGGCGGCGCCCATCAAGCGCCGCCCGCGCCCCACCTCTCAGCGCAGCGACCGGAAGCCTGTGCGGACCTCTTCCGAGAAGAGCTGCGGCTGTTCCCAGGCGGCAAAGTGCCCGCCTTTGGCGACGGCGTTGAAATGGATGAGTTTGCGGTAGGCGCGCTCGGACCAACTCCGCGGAGCTTGGTAGATCTCTTCAGGGAAAACGCTGACGGCGGCCGGAACGGAGATGCTCAAGTCATGGAAAAAGCCGCCCTTGAATTCCGTGTAGAGCCGTGCCGAAGACACTCCGGTGTTCGTCAGCCAGGAAAGCGTGATGTTGTCGAGGATGTCGTCCCGGGTGAGGTCGCCGTAGGGCTCCCCATCGACGAAGAGCTTGGCGATATGCCCGTAGCTGGCCACGTCGTGGTCGATCATCCACGCGGCAAGGGCGACCGGTGAGTCCGCCAATCCGTACAGGGTTTGCGGATGTGCGATCATCATGAACTGCGTAGGCAGGTGCTGGAAGGCGAACGCGAGCTGGTCGTATGCGCGCTGCTCCTCGGTCGACAGACCCACCGGCGCCGGCCCGCCGGATTGAAGCGCCTTCGTGACGTCGGAGGGCATGGTACCCGGAAAGTTCACATGGATGCCGATCAACTCCGGAGGAGCCTGTTGAGCCATGGCGTTCGTGACGAACGCCCCCCAATCGCCGCCCTGTGCCGTGAATCGGCTGTACCCGAGGCGCTTCATCAGCGTCGTCCAGGCACGCGCCATGCGTGATGGGTCCCAACCGGGCGTGGTGGGCTTGCCTGAAAACCCGTAGCCGGCCCCCGATGGGATCACCACGTGGAACGCGTCGGATGCGCTGCCGCCGTGAGCCGTGGGATTGGTCAGCGGATCGATGATCTTCAGCTGCTCGATCGGCGAGCCCGGCCAGCCGTGCGTCACGATGACCGGCAGTGCATCGTCATGCTTTGAGCGGACATGGATGAAGTGGATGTCCAGCCCTTCGATCTCGGTAATGAAGTTCGGCAGCGCATTCAGCTGCGCCTCGCACCGTCGCCAGTCGTAATCGTTGGCCCAACAGTGGGCGAGCTTTTGCATGAGTGCGAGCTGAACGCCCTGGGTGCCGTCATCGACCAGCTCTCGTTCCGGCCATCGGGTTTCCTCGATGCGGCGTTTGAGGTCGGCAAGCGCCTCGTCGGAGGCATGAAAATTGAATGGTCGAAGCGACGTGTCGTCGGTCGGGGTGATGATGAGCGTTTCGGTCAGCCCGACATTGCCGGTCGGAGCGACGGCGGGCTGGGCAGGGGCGGTGATGGGGTTGGCGACCGCGGCGCTGTTCTGCGGGGGAGCGTTGGTTCCGGTATTTGGCATGTCGTCCTCCTCGTCCGAGGCGCGGGTACCATGCGCAAGGCCTGCGGACGGCAAGAGATGCCGGCCGTCAGGGCCGGCGCTGCTGTCTCGTGAAGGGCCGAAAGGCGGGCTGTACTGCGTCCGTCGAACGAAGCTCGACTCGGTCGCGACGACGGGCGAGCTTTATAGCCTTAGCGGCCCGCGGTCATCGCTATTCTTTGACGATGGCGCACGTCTGCCATGGGTGGAAAGTGGACCGGCCGTCGTCGCTTTCTAAGCGGCGATGCATCGGGAACGTTCGATCACGAAGTCGAAGGCTTGCACGGCTCCGGGAGTGACATAGCCAATCCGGCAGGAAGTCTTCCGTCCGTCCGAGAATTGTACCTGCACCTGCCCATTACCTTCGCACGTGATTGGTATGCTTCCGCTGAACCGGTTGCCAAACCGTTGAAGCGTTTCGTTGCTTCCGCACAATCGAAGCTCCGCTGTTGTCGCGAGTCGACCCGGATCACGGACCGAAAATGTGTTCTCGACGCTCGTGCAAGCACCAACCAGCAACATAGACGCTGAAGTCAGGATCAACCACTTCATTGGCCGAAGATAGTATTGGCGGCGATGTCTGCAACGGGTGGAAAGCGAACATAGGCGAGGGACGCATTTTCGGACGTCTTCCCATCAGCAACAACGGACGCTGCTGCTGACGATTCAGATCGGGACGTGCCCCACCTTGCCGAAAACGGCTCCTAGACAGCCGTCTGTCTCGGTGATCATATCGAAACGCGCGACTCGGAGAGTGTGAAGGCGGGAGATAAGGGGATGATCGATCGAATTGGCAGGGTGAAGAAGCTCGTGTTGGCAGCGGCATCTATAATTGCTGCGCCCTTGTTGATTTGTCCCGGCACTGCAGTCGCAGCGGAGTGGTTCGAATACGGCAGTTATCCTGTCATTCTGACCTCGGCGGGCGCAGTGCCCGAAGCGGACGAAAAGGCTCGCGCAAAGAAACTTTCAGAACAGCTTAGGCTTGCAAAGAAAGGCGATCCCAATGCCGCATATTTTCTTGCCACCGCCTATGAAATAGGGTGGGGTACCAAAAAATCACCGCCGGACGCTTTCGTCTGGCTCAACAAGGCTGTCGCGCTTGGCAATCTCGACGCCAAGGTCAGACTGGGGGTGGTAACTTATACTGGCCAGCTGGGACCTCGCCAAGACAAAAGTCGCGCGGCTTCTTTGTTCCGGGAGGCGGCACAGAGCGGCAATCAAGATGGTCAGTTCAATCTAGCATCACTTCTTTTTGCAGGTGATGGGGTCACCCAGAGTCATGCAGAGGCGATGGATCTGCTCAAACAATATTTGGCCGCTAACGGAAGACTCAGCAAAGAGTCTTACTTCATGCTGGGCACAATGAACTGGCTCGGCAACGGCGTTCCACGCAACATGACCGAAGCGGAGCGAAATCTGCGGCTGGCGGCCGCTGCTGGTTATGCGCTTTCGAAAAAGATGCTTGACGAGTGGCAGATTCAGAAGCCTCCTTCGCCCCCGGAACGCGCGACTTACGGATTCTTCGCTGATTTGATGGGCACGTCCCTGCGCCAGCTGAACGGAAATTTCTGGTTTCCCGTTTTTCGGGACGGGCCTGATACGTTGAATTGGGCCGGCAATATGTACCACTTCAATGGACCGCTCGCCGGCACCTACACGTGCCCCGATGCGCAAGGCTGCACGACGATGGGGAGCTTCAAGATCGTTGGTTCGGAGCTTTTCATCATGCCCTCCAACGGCGGGGCGATGATCAAATACACATATTATCCCGCGGGCATGGTCACGCGCCAGGACGGCACGGGCGCAGATCAGACTATCACCGTGTGGATGACGGACAGGGGCTTCAACGAGCCTCAAGTCCGTCAGCTTGCCGAGAAGGCCGCGACGATCAACGCGCAGGTGGCTGCAGCGCAGCAGCAGCGTGCCCAAGCTGCGCAGCAGCAGGCCGAGGCGCGCGCCGCACAGGAAGAGGCTCAATGGCAGGCTGAGGAAGACCGCAAGAATGCCGAGAAGGCAGCGCAATGGGCGCCCTTCGTCGATCAGATGCGATCATTCAACGATAGCCTGGCTGCCAAGCTACAGGCGAAACAAGCAGGTCATTAGGAAAGCTATTCGGGCGGCTTCGGGCATTTGCGGTGAAGATCGCCCGAGATTTCGCCGTCCTGAGTGATCCGCTCGGCGGGATGATTCTTGCCGGTGTTCAGCATTATCTCGCACGCGCCTGAGGCAACTCCAGGATCCAGCGCAGCCTTGCCGGTCTCGACCACGACCCCGCCGACCGCCGTGGCAGCGCCGGTCGCGGTTCCGATCGCGGGTTCGGGTAGGTTGTGAACGAGGTTATTCCATCCGCCCCAAAGTCCTGCGCCCGACGCAGTGCTGGCATTTGAGAAAGCGGCATTGGCATTGGGATCGTTGTAAACCTTCTCGGCGATCAATGCCGCCTGCTCCTTGAACTGATCCCATTGCGATTGCGGCGGCGGAGTTGGTGTCGGGTCGGGTATCTGCGACCCGACATTCGTCTCCCAGCGATTCAATGCATCGGCGAGAATCTGCTTGTTCGAAGGCATTGCGGCGAGAGTCGATCGGCAAGCTTTCTCGATCGCGGAGCCGACGTCCACGGCTAGGTCGGCACAATTGCTTTGATACCAGTTTCTTTCGTCCGTTCGGCCATAGCCCTCCCGAAGCGGCGGCAGCACGGTGGTGGGACGTTTGGGAGCCGTAGTCGGCTGCGGCATCGGCGGCGCGGTCCGCAGCGGTTCAGAGCCGCCGACGGGAGTCGGGCTCCTCCCGGTCAACTCTCGATATTGCGCAATTTTCGCCCGCATATCGGCGCACCATCCCGGCAGATCGTGCGGATCGCCATTGACGCACTGCGCATTCACATTGCGCTCGATTTCGTTGATGTCGGAAGAATAGCTGCCTGGAATGGCGGCTTGTTGCAGAAGCAGGAGTGGAAGGAAGAACAGGCTGCTCACGGACATCTCCGTTGGGCATGGTAGTACCGGGGCCTAAACAAAGCGAATCTTAGTAGTTTGGGCTCCGAGGCGGTCACTGGCCTCCAGTTCGAGCGTCAAGCTTTTGGCCCCCTGCGCCCGCATTGTCATGGTCTGGGCCTTGGCGAACGAGCCCGCGTGCGAAGCTTGCAACGGCTCACTTGTGCTGATGAGCGTAACAGGTGTCACCGGGCAGAGAGAAAATAGTCCCTGCCGTCCCTTTGCAATATTCGTCCAGATTCAGACCGGACCCCTGAACCGATGTTGCAGGAGGCGGGCGCTTGTCCGCTCGCCCAAGCGCAGATTGAGTCAGGATCGCGTTAGTGTCGCTGATGCTCTGCATGGCCCGACGATGGACATCGTCTACATAAGGATCGCCGGCATTATTTGTCAGAGGCATGGCACCCTGCGAACCGGACGATGGAGGCACGGTTGGTGCTGCAAATGACGGAGCGGGTGTGCTGAATGCGGCTAGGCTATCCATGCACTGCTGGAAGCCCGGACTGCCGGGCGGGTTATCGCTGCGGCAGACCTGCGCTGCCGGATCATTCGACGAGGAAATATCGGGATTGATCGCGCCTCCTTCCGGCTTCGCACTGCCGAACAGTTCATCGACCTTCCTGAGCGCTGCATCCATCAGTCCCGTCAGGTCATTCCTGAGGTCGTTGCAGGCACGTGCTGATTCACCGCAAACGACATAGGCCTGCCATTCGCGCTCTCGAAGTGCTTCAGCCTCGCTGTCGGGGAGTCCGACAGCGACGAGATGTCCATTGAGGCGGTAATATCTGCAATTCTGCTGAGGGATTCCCCGAAGCGTAGACTCCAACCCCGCTGGGTCCTGGCTTGGGCAGACCTTCACCAGATCGCCCTCTCCGACAGGTTTCCCCCCAGGCACACGCCCGGTATTCGGCGAAACATAAATGACAGTGCTCGCCGCGGGGACTGGTGCGCATAGCGCAAATGCAAACGCTAGGCCGACTGTAACGCTCTTCGTCCCTTTCATGCAGATTCCCCATGCTCGTGCGTGCGAACACCCCCAAATTCGTCGATAGGACGGACGCTGCCAAATCTACGCTTATTTCGAACCGCGTGGAATCGAAGATTCACAAAGGGCCACATTAACTGCGAGGTCTTCGCTGAGCGGATGGGCCGCCTTTGCTTGCTACATGAGCAGCAACGCTCGTTGTTGCTGATGTGATACGCTACCTAATGTCCGCAATGGGTCAAACGCGGACATTTTCGAAGCACGCCAATCAGACAAGCGCCCAGGCAGCGGACTCAGAGTTTTTTTCGCGCCTAAGTTCGAACCTGTCTATCGTCTTCGAAACCTTCTCGAAAGCACTTGGCTCTAGTCCCCGGGGACTTGGTGGATCTCATCAAAGGCTGAGTGCTCATGGCCCGCTTTCCGCTGCTGATTTTCTGTCTGTTGTGCATGTCCAGCTGTATGTCGAAGGCTGCGTCCCACGACACCGGACTGGTCGCCGCAAGCGCGTTGGACGAAACGGCCGTGCGCGATGCCATCCTCGAGCAGGTTCAGTCAGCTGTCGCCGCGCGAGATTTCGCCCGGCTCAGCGCGATGGAAGCCGATTTCCGGGCGAGCCGCGCGCGAACGCCAAGTGGCATATCGAAGCTGGGCGTGGTCCACGCCGGCTTGCAATCCTATCTTGCCGAGGGGCTGCAGCCCGAAGACGGCTGCGAGTATCGGGACGCGCAGTTCGTCAGGGACTGGGCAGCGTCCTTCCCGCACAATCCGGCGCCCGTCATCACCGACGCTGCGCTACTCCTGGCGCAGGGCTGGTGTTTCCGCGGCGTCGGCTATGCCGACACCGTTGCCCACGATGCGTGGCCCAAATTCGAGAGGGGCGCCGCCGCCGCCGCCGAGACGCTCCGGAAGCACCGGAAAATGGCCTCGGCCGATCCCGAATATTATGCAGTCATGCTGGACGTCATGCGCGCCTTGAGTGCAAGCAAAGCGGACTTCCACGAGGTGATCGACGAGGCCACCATCCGCGATCCCACTTACGATCGCACCTACTTCAACGCCGCCTGGTATTATCTGCCGCAGTGGGGAGGAAGCTATGAAGAGGTGGAGGCCTTCGCACGTTATGCGGCGGAACGGACTCGCGCCAGCGACGGCACCGGATATTACGCACGCGTGTTCTGGTGGCTCGAAGACTGTGGCTGCCAGACCATAGAAAAAGCTGCGGACTGGTCGACGATGAAGCAAGGGCTGCGCGACATCTACAACCGCTATCCATTGGCCTGGAACGGCAAATATGCGGCCGAGCTGGCCTGCCGGCATGGCGATGTCGAGGAGGGCCGCCGCTTTTACCGCGCGATCCATCCCGAAGCGGTCGGCGAAGGCGACTTCGCCGCACTTTTCGCTTCATGCGACAAGGCGGCAGGAACTGCGGGGTGAAATTTCGTCAAGTCCGTAGTGGGTCGAACGCGGACGTGCGCCAATCACCCCTGCCAAACATTGACCACATGCCGCGGCAGCCGTCGCGGCACGATGAAGACAGCGTCGATGCGGACGTCGTCGCCGGGGCGCAGGTAGCGCGGCGCCAGCGCCTGGGCAGCGGCAGCCACGCGTCGCAGGCGATAATGGTCGAGCGACAGTTCAGCGTCGGCCGCTTTGGCGCGCGTCTTTACCTCGACGAAAGCCAGCGTCCGGCCGCGCCGGGCAACCAGATCGACTTCGCCGAGCGAGGTGCGGATGCGCCGGCCGAGGATGCTCCACCCTTTGAGCATCAGCCACAAAGCCGCAATCGTCTCGCCGCGCCGCCCGCCCCGCTCCGCGCGCTGCCTGGTCACTTGAGCTTGGGACCTAGGGCGAGCGCCCGTTCGTAGACACGCCGCCGCGGAAGGCCGAGCGCCTCGGCGACGCTGGCGGCAGCGCGCGACGGCGAAAGCGTGCCCAGCGCTTGGCGCAGCGCCGCGTCCAGCTCTTCGTCGCCCGCCGGCTCGGACGCCCCTGGCGGTGCGACGACCAGGACGATCTCGCCCTTGGTCGGCGTCTCCTGAAAGCGCGCGGCAAGCGCGGCGAGCGTGCCGGTGATGGTCTCTTCGAACTTCTTGCTGATCTCGCGCACGACCGCGGCCTCGCGGGCGCCCAGGCCCTCGTGCAGTGCCGCGAGCGTCGCCGCCAGGCGCGGCGCGCTTTCGTAGAAGATGAGTGTCGCCCTGACTGTGGCCGCCTCGGCGATCGCCG
Source organism: Allosphingosinicella sp. (assembly GCA_035248285.1). GTDB lineage: Bacteria > Pseudomonadota > Alphaproteobacteria > Sphingomonadales > Sphingomonadaceae > Allosphingosinicella. Next base: position 21,744 of record DATFHP010000152.1, read on the forward strand.
CCTTGCGCGCGCCGGCCTTGGCGGGAAGGAAGCCCAGGAAGAAGAAGCGGTCGGTCGGGAGCCCCGCCAGGGTCAGCGCCGCGATGGCAGCAGACGGCCCGGCGATCGTGGTGACATGCCGCCCCGCCGCGCGTGCATCGCGCACCAGCTTGTAGCCCGGATCCGAGATCAGCGGCGTGCCGGCGTCCGACACCAAGGCGATCGCCTTGTCGGCCATTTGCGCGACCAGCCCGGCGCGGACCCTGTCGGCGTTATGATCGTGGTACGGGGTCATCGGCCGCTTCGTGCCGATATGCGCGAGCAGCTTCGCCGTGATCCGGCTGTCCTCCACCGCAAGCAGGTCGGCGCAGGCCAGAATCGCGGCCGCGTGCGGGCTCAAATCGGAAAGATTGCCGATCGGCGTCGCGACGATGTAAAGGCCGGGCAACAATCTCTCGTGCATAGGAATCTCGCTCATGGCAGAGCATTTGCGTCCCCGGCAAGGGCGGCGGTCTTTCCTCACTCTCGTTGCGACTGCCGGGGCCTTGCTGATCCTCGCCGGCTGCGAGGCGGTGCCGCGCGAGCCGCGCTCCGTGCCGGGGCCGCCCACCGCGCCGACGCGCCCGGGCCCCTCGCCCAATCTGCCGCCCGACGAGACGCGCAACCGGGTCGCGGTGCTGGTGCCGCTCAGCGGGGAGAATGCCGGCGTCGGCCAATCGATCGCCAATGCCGCCAACCTGGCATTGCTCGATACCGGCGGCAGCCGGATCCGCATCACGGTCTACGACACCGCCAAGGGCGGCGCGCTGGCGGCGGCGAACGACGCGATCGCCGACGGCAACGGGCTGTTCCTCGGCCCCTTGCTGGCCGAGGACGCACGCGCCGTCGCGCCGGCGGCGCGTCGCGCGCACGTGCCGGTGATCGCCTTCTCCAACGACAGCAGCGTCGCCGGCAACGGCGTCTATCTGATGGGTTTCACCCCGTCGCAATCGATCGGCAGAGCGGTCAGCTACGCGCAGAGCCGCGGCCTCCAGCGCTTCGCCGCGCTGATCCCTCAGGGAGTTTACGGGCGCCGCGCCTCGCAGGCGATGATCGATGCCGTCGAGCACAGCCACGGGCGGATGATCGCGATGCAGGAATATGAACGCACGTCCGGCTCGATGACCGCGGCGGTCGCGCGCCTCAACGGGCAGGGCGGCTATGATGCCGTGCTGATCGCCGACAATGCGCGGGCGGCCGCCCCGGTCGCGGCGATCGTGCGCGGCGGATCGCGCAGCGTTCGGATTCTCGGCACCGAATTGTGGTCGACCGAAAACGACCTGACCAAGCTGCCGGCGCTCCGCGGCGCCTGGTTCGCGAGCGCCTCGGACAATCTGTTCAACCAGTTCAAGGTCCGCTACCGCGCGCGCTACGGTGCGAGCCCGTACCGGCTCGCCAGCCTCGGCTATGATTCGGTCCTGCTCGCGGTGCGGATCGCCGGCGAATGGCCGATCGGCCGCGCCTTCCCCGATCGCGCGCTGCTCGATCCGGGCGGCTTCACCGGCGTCGACGGCGCGTTCCGCTTCGCGTCCAACGGCGTCGCCGAACGCGCGCTCCAGGTCCAGCAGGTGGATGCCGGAAAGCTCAGTGTCGTCTCGCCTGCAGCGAAGGGATTTTAGCGTCGGTCCTTTTGAATCTAAAACCCGTTCGGGCTGAGCTTGTCGAAGCCCATTTCTTTTCTTCGTTCCAAGAAAATGAACCCTTCGACAATGATGGAGCCTCCCTCGCTTCGTCCGGGGGACGAAGCAGCTCCATCATCAGGGCGAACGGATTGGGTGCTTCGACCTATCGTGACTGATCCTGACGCGATTTCATGTCGGATCGAGTCAGGTGACGATCTCCGCCAGGATCGCGTCGAGGAGCAGCCGGCCGGCGGGCGCGACGTGCAGCCGATCGCCATCCGAATCCACCAGACCCTGCTTGCGCAGGCGCGCGATCCTGTCCTGGTCGACGATCGCCGCCGCCGGAAGGCCGGTCCTGGTGGCGATGTCGGCGAGGTCAACACCTTCGCCCAGCCTCAGGCCCATCAGCAGCGCCTCGGCGGCCTGCTGCTGCGGCGATAGCGGCAATTCCTCGGCTATGCCCGCTCCAGACCGCGCGACGGCAGCGAGCCAATTCTCGGGCTTCTTGTGGCGCTGCGTCACATGGGCGCCGCGCCGCCCGTGCGCGCCGGGGCCGACGCCGCAATAATCCTGGTAGCGCCAGTAGGCGAGATTGTGCCGGCTTTCCTCGCCGGGACGGGCGTGGTTGGAGATTTCATAGGCGGGAAGGCCGGCTTGCGCGGACACCGCCTGCGTCGATTCGTAGAGTGCGGCCGCGCGGTCGGCGTCCATCGGCGCGAGCGCACCTCGAGCGGCGAGCGCGGCGAAGCGCGTGCCGGGCTCGATGGTGAGCTGATAGAGCGAGACATGGCCGGTGCCGAAGCCGAGCGCGCGCGCGAGCTGGGCGCGCCACGCGGATTCATCCTGATGCGGCAGCGCATAGATGAGATCCAGGCTCACCCGGCTGAACACCGACTGGGCGATGTCGAGCGCCGCCAGAGCCTCCGCCGCATCGTGCGCACGGCCGAGGAAGCGCAGATCCTCGTCTTCGAGCGACTGGATGCCGAGCGAGACTCGATTGACTCCGGCGGCGGCGATGTCGGCGAACCGCGACGCCTCGACCGAAGACGGATTGGCCTCGAGCGTGATCTCGATGTCCGCCGTGAAGCGCCAATGTGCTCCCGCCGCCTCGATCAGCGCGGCGACGGTCTCGGGCGGCATCAGCGAGGGCGTCCCGCCGCCGAAGAAGATCGAGCCGAGCGTCCGCCCCTTCGCCGCCGCCGCCTCATGCGCAAGGTCGCGCAGCAGGGCCGCCCGCCATGCCTCCTGGTCGATCGCGGCGCGGACATGGCTGTTGAAGTCGCAATAGGGGCATTTGGAAAGGCAGAAGGGCCAGTGGACGTAGAGCGCTAGCGGCGCGTCGTCGCCGGCGAGCGCGAGCGCCGCGCCCTGCGGCCGCTGCGCGCGCGCGCGGCTCACTGCAGCAATGCCGCCACCAGCTTGCGGAACGCGTCGGCGCGGTGGCTGATCGCATATTTGGCGGGCGGGTTCATCTCGCCGAAGGTCTGGTCCCCGGCGATCGGCTGGAACATCGGATCGTAGCCGAAGCCGCGGTCGCCGCGCGGCGGCCAGACCAGCAGCCCGTCGACGCGGCCTTCGAAGCTCTCGCACTGCCCGTCCTCGGGCCAGCACACCGCGAGCGCGCACACGAAATGCGCGTTGCGGCCCGCCTCGGGCCCTTTGGCGAGCAGTTCCTCGTACACGCGCTCCATCGCCACGCCGAAGTCGCGGCCCTCGCCCGCCCAGCGCGCCGAATGGATGCCGGGCCGTCCTTCGAGCGCGTCGACGCACAGGCCGCTGTCGTCCGCGAGCGCCGGCAGCCCGGAAAGATCGGCGGCCAGCCGCGCCTTCAGCGCCGCATTGTCGACGAAGGTCGTGCCGGTTTCCTCGGGTTCGGGCAGGTCGAGCTCGGCCGCGGACAGAGGCTCGATTCCATAGGGCCCCAGCAGCTCGGCGATCTCGCGCACCTTGCCCTTATTGTGGCTTGCGATCACCAGCTTGCCGGGGCGCAGGCTGCGCATCATCGGCCGGTAGCCCTGTCCTGCGCGGCGAAGATTTCCGAACAGCCGATCCGCGCCAGCCGCAGCAGACGCAGCAGCCCTTCCTCGTCATAGCATTCGCCCTCCGCGGTGACCTGCGCCTCGACGATGCTTCCGTCCCCGGTCAGCACGAAATTGCCGTCGGCGCCGGCGGTAGAATCCTCGTCGTAATCGAGGTCGAGCACCGCCGTGCCGCCGTGGATGCCGCAACTCACCGCCGCAACCTTCTGCCGGATCGGATCCTCCTTGACGAGCTTGGCGGCGATCAGCCCGTCGACCGCGATCCGGAGCGCGACCCATGCCCCCGATATCGCGGCGGTGCGCGTGCCGCCGTCGGCCTGGATGACGTCGCAATCGAGAATGATCTGGCGCTCGCCCAATATGTCGAGGTCGATCACCGCGCGCAGCGAGCGGCCGATCAGCCGTTGGATCTCCTGCGTGCGGCCCGATTGCTTGCCGCGCGCCGCCTCGCGCGCGCCGCGCGTATGGGTCGCGCGCGGCAGCATGCCATATTCGGCGGTCACCCAGCCCTTGCCCTTGCCGCGCAGCCAGCCGGGCAGCGAGGTCTCGATCGAAGCCGTGCACAACACGCGCGTATCGCCGAAGCCGACCAGGCAGCTTCCCTCGGCGTGGCGCGTCGCGCCCGCCTCCATCGTGATTGCGCGCATCTGATCGGGGGCGCGGCCGGACGGGCGCATTCATATTCTCCAATAAGGTC
>DATFHP010000153.1:0-11049 GCA_035248285.1 Allosphingosinicella sp.
TTGGGTCCGAAGCTGGCCCCGCCAGCTTCGGACCCGGCGCATTCCGAGCCGCCAGAATGAGCAGGTGCCGATTGCCCCGGCAATCGGCAGCCGTGCCGGGGGCACGGCGGCCAGCTCATTCCATCTGGCTCGAAATCACTCTATGGCTTCAACTCTGATCTAAGTGACGGAAGAGCGCGGTGATTTGGTTCGACGACGCGCGCGGTCGGCGGGTCCCGCATCCCTTGCCCCCGTCGTCATCCCTGCTATAGACGCCGCCGACCGGCGGCCTCAGCGGGCGTGGCGGAACTGGTAGACGCGCTGGATTTAGGTTCCAGTATCGAAAGATGTGGGGGTTCGAGCCCCTCCGCCCGCACCAGCTTCGCTCGGCGAATGCCTGTGCCGCAGCGGAACATTCAGACGAAGGTTTGGCCTGACTATGCAGACTGTCGAGACGTTCAACGAAGGGCTGAGACGAGCCTTCACCATCACGATTTCCGCCAAGGAGATCGACGCGCGCATCGACAAGGAGCTGATGACCGTCGCGCCGCGCATCCGCATGCCGGGCTTCCGGCCGGGCAAGGTGCCGCCGAACCTGGTCAGGAAAATGCACGGTCCCGCGCTCGAGCAGGAGGCGCTCAACAGTGCCGTTCAGGAAGGCGTGCAGCAGCTCGTGACCGAGCAGAAGCTGCGTCCGGCGATGGAGCCTTCGGTCGAGCTGGAGGGCGTGCACGAGGCCGGCAAGGACGTCGTCGTCAAAGTGCAGCTCGAGACCCTGCCCGAAGTCCCATCCCCGCAGATCGAAGGCTTGATCCTCGAGCGGCTGACCGCTTCTCCCGGCGATGACGAGGTGGATGCGCGGCTGGCGCAGCTGGCCGGGGGACAGAAGAATTTCGAGGCGGCGCCGGCGGGATATGCGGCCGAGCACGGCGACCTGGTCGTCATGGACTATGAGGGCAAGGTCGACGGCGAAGCGTTCGACGGCGGCAAGGGCGAGGGCGTCTCGGTCGAGCTCGGCTCGGGGCGATTGATTCCGGGCTTCGAGGATCAGCTGATCGGCGCCAAAGCCAACGAGCAGCGCACGCTCAAAGTCACCTTCCCCGACGATTACAACGTCCCGTACCTAAAGGCCAAGGACGCGACCTTCGAGGTCGTCGTGAACGAGGTGCGCAAGGCACAGCCGTTCCAGCTCGACGATAATTTCGCCAAGTCGATGGGCCTCGAAGGCCTCGATCAGCTCAAGGGGCTGCTGCGCGGCCAGGTCGAGCAGGAAATCAATGGCCTGACCCGGACTCACATGAAGCGCCAGCTGCTCGACCAGCTCGCCGAGAGCCATGATTTTCCGGTGCCGCCGTCGATGGTCGATGCCGAATTCGCGCAGATCTGGCAGCAGCTGGAGCATGAAGCGACCCATGAGCCCGATCCGGACGCCGCGCTCGCCGAGATGGAACGCGACCGCGACGATTATCGCAAGATCGCCGAACGGCGCGTTCGGCTGGGCTTGCTGCTGTCCGAGATCGGCCAGGCCAACGGCATCGAGGTCAGCACCCAGGAGATGAACCAGCTGATCATGCAGGCCGCGCAGCGGTACCGGCCGGCGGACCGCGAGAAATTCGTTCAATATATCCGCAGCCAGCCGATGGCGGCAGCCCAGCTGCGTGCGCCGCTTTACGAGGACAAGGTCGTGGACTTCCTGTTCGAGAAGGCCAAGATCAGCGAGCGGTCGGTCCCGCGCAGCGAGATCGAGGCCGCGATCGAGAGCGAGGAAGGCCATGTTCACGGGCCGGGCTGCGGCCACGACCACCATGACCATGATCATGACCATGGCGCGACGCCCAAGGCGAAGAAGCCCGCAAAGGCCAAGTCGGCGAAGGCCGTAGCGGCGCCGGCTGAAGCCAAACCGGCAAAGCAACCGGCCAAGGCGAAGAGCGAGGAAAAGCCGGCCGCTGCCGCCGCGGCGAGCACGGAAGTCCGCGCACCGGCGAAGCCGGCAAGGAAGCCGGCCCCAAAAAAGGCTTCCGAGGAGCCGGCGGCTGCGGCAAAGAAGGCCAAGAGCAAGAAATAGGCCGGCGGTCCAAGGTCGGCCATGACGGGGGCTGACGATTGCCGGAGGCAGCGAAAGATGGCGTGAGCAAGCCCCGCATCGCCATACTGCTGCCTTGCTACAACGAAGAGGCTGCGATCGTGCAGACGGTGGCCGGGTTTCGGGCCGCGCTGCCCGATGCGCTTGTCTACGTCTATGACAACAACAGCCGCGATCGGACGCGCGAGGCCGCCGCCGCCGCGGGCGCGATCGTGCGCAGCGAGCGAATGCAGGGCAAGGGCCATGTCGTCCGGCGGATGTTCGCCGACATAGAGGCCGACGTCTATGTCATCGCCGACGGCGATGCGACCTACGACGCCGCCGCGGCGCCCGACATGGTCGCGCGCCTCCTCGACGAGCGGCTCGATATGGTCGTCGCCGCGCGCCGATCGGAGCTGGACGACGCCTATCGGCGTGGGCACCGGATCGGCAATCGGATCCTCACCGGCATGCTCGCGCGGCTGTTCGGCCGCACGTTCAGCGACGTGCTGTCGGGTTATCGCGTCTTTTCGCGGCGGTTCGTCAAGAGCTTCCCGGCGCTCGCCCGCGGCTTCGAAACCGAGACCGAGATCAGCGTCCACGCCCTCGAGCTGGCGATGCCGGTCGCCGAAGTCGTCACGACCTATGGCGCGCGGCCTGCCGGTTCGCATTCGAAGCTCTCCACGTGGCGCGACGGCTGGCGGATCCTGCGCACGATCATGCATCTCTTCCGCATCGAGCGGCCGGTGCTTTTCTACGGCATCATCTCGTTGCTGTTGTCGGCGCTCGCGGTCATCCTCGCCGTGCCCCTTGCCATCACCTATGCGCGGACCGGACTCGTGCCGCGCTTTCCGACCGCGATCCTGGTCACCGGTCTGATGATCACGGCGGCGCTGAGCTTCTTCTGCGGCTTGATCCTCGACACCGTCGTGCGCGGCCGGCGCGAGGTGCGGCGGCTTGCCTATCTCAGCCTGCCCGCGCCTGGGGTTTAGAGTCCAAACCCGATCGTTACGAAGCGGACTGCCGCTGCCCGTGATCGGGACAATATGCAGAGCGGTGGCCGGCCGGGCATGTCGGGACTTGAACCCCCGCGGCTTTGCTCCGATGTAGGCCTTACAGCTACAGGACACCTCTTCATGGACCATCAGGACATCATCGCGGGCCTCGTCCCGATCGTCATCGAGCAGTCGAACCGCGGCGAGCGGAGCTTCGACATCTATTCGCGCCTGCTGAGGGAGCGGATCGTCTTCGTCACCGGCGGGGTCGAGGATCATATGGCGACATTGGTCACCGCGCAGCTGCTGTACCTCGAATCGGAAAATCCGACCCGCGACATTTTCATGTACATCAACTCGCCCGGCGGGGTGGTCACCGCGGGAATGGCGATCCATGACACGATGCAATATATCCGGCCGCGCGTCGGAACGGTTTGCATCGGCCAGGCCGCCTCGATGGGGGCTTTCCTGCTCGGCGCCGGCGAGCCCGGCATGCGCGTCGCGCTCACCAATGCCCGAATCATGGTCCACCAGCCTTCGGGCGGCGCGCAGGGCCAGGCCACCGACATCGAGATCCATGCCCGCGAGATATTGCGCATCCGGCATCGTATGAACGAGCTGATGGCGAAATATACCGGCCAGACGATCGAGGCGATCGAAACCGCCGTCGAGCGCGACAAGTTCCTTTCCGCCGACGAGGCGAAGGAGTTCGGGCTGGTCGACGAGGTTTTCGACAAGCGCCCTGCGGCCAGCGAGGACGATGGAAAGAAGGCCAACGCGGCCTAGTGCCGCGGCCGCGCGTTAATCAATAGACCATTGTAGTCGTGCCATAGTACGGTAACATAGCCGTACAGGTGCAGGCTACGAGGTGCACAAGGAAGACTATGACGAAGCTTAGCGGCAGCGACTCCAAGAGCACCCTCTACTGCTCCTTCTGCGGCAAGTCGCAGCACGAGGTGCGCAAGCTCATCGCCGGACCGACCGTCTTCATCTGCGATGAATGCGTGGAGCTGTGCAACGACATCATCCGCGAGGAGACCAAATCGTCACTGGTGAAGACCAGGGACGGCGTTCCCACGCCGGCCGAGATCTGCAAGGTTCTCGACGATTATGTGATCGGCCAGAACCACGCCAAGCGCGTGCTCTCGGTCGCGGTCCACAACCATTACAAGCGCCTCAACCATGGCGCCAAGGGTTCGGACGTCGAGCTCGCCAAGTCGAACATATTGCTGGTCGGGCCGACCGGTTGCGGCAAGACCTTGCTTGCGCAGACGCTGGCGCGAATCCTCGACGTTCCCTTCACCATGGCCGACGCCACGACGCTGACCGAAGCCGGTTATGTCGGCGAGGATGTGGAGAACATCATCCTCAAGCTGCTGCAGGCATCCGACTACAATGTCGAGCGCGCCCAGCGCGGGATCGTCTATATCGACGAGATCGACAAGATCAGCCGCAAGTCGGACAATCCATCGATCACGCGCGACGTTTCCGGCGAGGGCGTTCAGCAGGCGCTGTTGAAGCTGATGGAGGGCACCACCGCCTCGGTCCCGCCGCAGGGCGGACGCAAGCATCCGCAGCAGGAATTCCTGCAGGTCGACACCACCAACATCCTGTTCATTTGCGGCGGCGCCTTCGCCGGCCTGGAGAAGATCATCGCCGATCGGCTGCAGGGCAAGTCGATCGGATTCGGCGCTTATGTCGCCGCGCCCGAGGAACGGCGCACCGGCGAGATATTGCGCCAGGGCGAACCCGAGGATCTGCTGAAATTCGGCCTGATCCCCGAGTTCGTCGGCCGTTTGCCGGTGATCGCGACGCTGGAAGATCTCGATACCGAGGCTCTGGTCAAGATCCTCGAGGAGCCCAAGAACGCGCTGGTCAAGCAATATGCCAAGCTGTTCGACATGGAGGACGTCAAGCTGTCCTTCACCGACGAAGCGCTTGTCGCCGTGGCCAAGAAGGCGATCGACCGCAAGACGGGCGCCCGCGGGCTTCGCTCGATCCTCGAGAACATCCTGCTCGACACCATGTTCGACCTGCCGTCGATGGATGGAGTCGACGAGGTGATGATCGACAAGGATGTCGTCGAAGGCCGCAAGGAACCGGTGCGCGCCTATGCCAAGAAGGCCGAAGACGCGGCGTGAGGGTTCTCAGGGCCTGATGCCCAATTTGTCGAATTCGGCTTCGATTTCTGCCGACCTGCTTCGGGCCACTTCGATGTCCGCCCCGCCGTCGGCCTTCGCGCCGCGTCGGAGTTTGGCGATCCCACTCCCGAAGAGGGTTTCGGGTCGGTTGGGCGCCTGCTTGGCCAAGGCTTGAAACTCGCTGGTCGCGCGGGCCCAATCGTTCGACTTCAGGGACAGGATGCCGCTTCCGTATAAGGCTGCCTGATTGGCGGGATCGTTACGCTGCGCGGCGTCGCAGTCCTGCCTGGCTTTTGCCAGCTGGCCTGGAGCGCGCAACCGTGCCAGACAGCGCGCGGCCAACATGGAAGCATTTTCGGGCTGCGACGCCAAGGCTCGATCGGCAACGGCGATGGCTTCCTGCGCCCGATCCGCGGCGACGAGGATGTCGATTTTCGCCTTGAGCAGCCCAAGAATCTCTCCGCTTAGCACCGGGCCGCTCGGGCCCGGCAATTGTTCCAGGCGTGCGTCCATCTCGCGAATCGCGGCCTCGTACTCGGTGCGCGCCTCCTCCGCACGGCCAGCCATGCCCAAGACGCTCCCGCGGCGCAGAGCGAGAATGTAAGTTTTCCTCCACGGGGTTACGTTCGCGGCGTCAAGACCCGGCACAGCCTTATCGACGATGGCCATGGCCTCTTGCACGTTCCCGAGCCGTGCCGTCACGCGGGCCAGCAGGACGCGCCACTGCGGCAAGGGCTTCAGCTCGACCGCGCGCTGCAGGTCCGCTCGGGCCTTTTCGAGCTGGCCTGTCCGTTCATAGGCGAGCCCCCGTTCGACCAGCCAGATTGCGCTGGCCGCTTCAGGCGGGAGGTTACGGCTGAAATCCTCGATTGCATCCTTGGGACGACCGCGACGTGCCTGAAGCAACCCTCGTATCTGGAAGGCCCGTGGTTCGACCGTATCCCGGCTGAGTGCCTTGTCGATGGCGACCTCCGCTTCGTCCAGCCGGGCAAGGCGAACCAAGGCGAGCGCGCGAAGCGAGTGGGCGAGAGAAGAGTCGGGCGCAAGCTGGATCGCCCGATCGAAATCCGACAAGGCATCCTTCGACTGCAGCCTGTCCACGTAGGAATAGCCGCGCGCGAGAAAATCCTCCGCCGTCACCGGCTGGCGTGACGGCTGTCCGTCGCTACCCCAGGTGTATAGCGTGATTCCCGGCACAGCGTTGGTAACGGCTACATCCGCATCGCTTTCAGTCTTGATTCCAAATCTTTCGAACTCGTCGTCGATATCCGGACTCATGCTTCGGACAAGCTCGAGATAGCCTGACCCGTCGGTGCTCTCCCCGCGCCGGAGCTTCGCAAGCCCACGCCCGAACTGAACCAAGGGGTTCTTCGTCTTGCTCAGCACCTGAAACTCGCTCAACGCGCGGTCCCAGTCATTCGACTTGAGGGAAATGAGTCCACTTACGTACCAGGCGTCGGCATTGGCCAACTCAGTGCGTCGCACGACGTCACAATCCTGGCGGGCTTTCCCCAGCTGGCCCGCGTGCAGTCGTGCCCGGCAGCGTTCGACCAGCAGGGCTGCGTTATTTGGCTGCAGTTTCAGGGCTTGATCGGCAAGAGCGATGGCTTCCTGATCCCGGTCCATGACCACGAGCAGATAGGCCTTCGCCGTGAGCAGCTTGAGAGTTTCGCCGCCCAATACTGGACCGCTAGGCGCTGGCAATTGCTTCAGCCGCGTGTCCATCTCACGGAGCGCGGCTTCATATTCAGCACCCGCCTCCCTTGCGCGGCCCGCCGCCTTCAAAAGTCTCCCGCGGTATATGGCCCGAAGATTGGTCTTCCTCCACTGCGGGGTGGTCGCGGCGTCGAGCTCCGGGACGATCTTGTCAACCATGGCGATAGCCTCTGCCACGTTCCCGAGCCGCGCCGTTACGCGGGCCAGAGCCGTGCGCGGCTCGCTCGAGGACGTCAGCGCAACCGCGCGCTGCAGATCCGCCTTGGCCTTTTCGAGCGCGCCGGTCTTTTCATAGGCGAGCGCCCGCTCGATCAGCGCCATGGCACTGTCCGGATTATAGTCGGCGAGGTAACGGCTGAAATCGGGGATCGCCTTCTCGGGACGGCCGCGGCGCATATGCAGCAGGCCTCGTGCCTGGAAGGCCCTGGGGTGGACGTTGTCGAAGCTGTGGGCCTTGTCGATGGCGACCTCCGCTTCGTCCAGCCGGCCGAGGTGAATCAAGGCGAGCGCTCGGACCGCGTGCGCAATGGAAGAGGCCGGAGCAAGCTCGATCGCGCGATCGAAATCCGCTAGGGCATCCTTGGTGAGCTGGATTGCACGGTCGACATCTGTCACGGCAATCTCTCTGCGCTGATTGTCCAGGCGATCATATCCGCGCGCGAGGAATTCGTCGGCCGTCTTCGGCTCGGCGCCCGGTGCCGGCTTGGCCTCGTCGGCGGGGATTGCCAGTCCCGCCGGCGCGACGACATAAGCCGCATCCTCATTGATTTGAGCGAGCGCGTCCGAGCTCGCCTGCGCTTCCCGTGCCGGAAGCTCCGGCTGGAGCCGGATCAACGTCGATGTCGCCACCGCGCGCCCGTTATCCAGCGTCACCGAACGGGCGATTCGAGTCCCCGCCGCCGTACGGTCGAAGCTCTTGCCCTGCAGCGTGTAGCCTTTGCCTTGACCAGGAAGGATTACCTCTTCCCGTAGCAAGAGATGAATCGGAAAGCTGAGGAGGAAAGGAACTTGCGCATCGGCGCCTTCGTGTCCCTCGAACTTGGGTCGCCATTGGATGGCGCTGTCCTTGAACCGGAAGCGGGGCGTTGTCGGCGCCATCCTGTTGCTCCAGTCCATCCTCGCGTGACCGCTGAAAGTCATCGTGAACGTCCCCTGGTCCGGATCTGCCTTGAATCGCAGGACTTGATCCGTCGCCCCCGGTAGATATGCGTCGGCGTTGACGCCTTTCTTGAATTCCGCCTCGCCGATCTGGGCCAATGTGACTCTCAAGCCCGTCGCGGCATCGCCGCGGAAGATCGTCTCCCCCTGCACGTTTGCCGGCGCAAAAATGCCCGCAGAGGCATCGTAGATCACCTTCGTCTCGATCATGGGCCTGAGCGGGGGTGCCAAGGGCAGCGCGATCAGCGTCGCGCCCGGCCCTCGCAGCGGAAGCCCGAAGCGATATCTCGAGGACGCGAGTTCTTCCAGGTCGCGGTCGCCTGAGCGCGCCCCGTCGAGCCAATAGGATTTCCCCTCTATGATGGCGTGAACGAAGACGTGGTTGAACAGCTTGGCTTGCGGGAGGCGGGTCGGAAGCACGTCGCCGGCAAATGTGTTGACGAGAACGGGCTCGGCCTCGATGCCAAGCTCTTTGAGGAGCGCGAGGAGAGCCACGGTCTTGCCTTTGCAGTCTCCGAAGCGCCGGCTCCAGGTCTCGTCGGCTGATGCCGGTATGTAGCCGCCTTCGTTCATCTGGAGCGCGAGATAGCGAATCTTGTCCTGCACGAGACGCAGCGCCGCCATGGCTCTGGCCTTTGGTTCCGGCGCAGCGGCGGCAATCTGGCGCGCCTCCGCTTTCAGCGGCGAGCTATCCGAAAGGGTCGCCGCTTTCGCGTAGAGCGGCGCGAGCAGCGCGCTGACCTCGGGCCAGTCACGGTAGGCGGTCGCTTCGAGATACATCCTATATGCAAAGCGCGCCGGAGCGGAAGGCGGCGGCAGAGGAACCTCGACGTTGCGGAGCTCAACCCGCAGCTCGTTGCCGAGCTTTGTCTTGCGGGCCTTCAGGTTGCCCATGCCGGGCGTCGCCGTCCATCTCATCGGGACGGTCTCGGGCCATATTTCCCGAACCAGGATCAGGTTTCCCTTCGTTCCCGGCGCAATGAAGATCGAGTCCTCGGGCTTGAATCCGATCGAGCCCGGTTTTTCTCGGATGGAATAGGCGAAGTGGACGATGTCACCGACCCGAAGGTCCTCGGGTTGGATCGTGGCGGTGAGCATCCCGTCCAGCAGTGCCGCCTCGAGATTGCTTTCGCGTCTGAGGATGCTGAGTTTCTGCCCGGCAAGGACGTCGCGAGGGACTCCGTCCCGGATTACCTCCAGCTTGTGGATGATGAGGTCGCTGCGGTCCGGCTGCCAGGGGATCGCTATGGTGCCAGACGCGGTGAGTGCTTCCGCACTTTGAACCTTGCCAGCCGTCTCGAAATAGCTCGTGCTCCCGTCCGAACTGTGACTGGTCTGTATCGTGAAGAGCAGCAGTTGGAACGGTTGCTGGGAATAGGCGGGATCGGCTGACGGTATCTGGGGTTTTTCGACCCATTCCGGCGCGGCCGCGAGGACCGGTTCGTTTCCAGCTCTTGCGTTGCTGGGCAGAAACCCCGCGAATATCAGCAGGCTAATTAGAAAGATGCGCACGTAAGTCCCCCCTGAAGAGCAAGACTTCGGATAGTTTCCACGGTTTTGGCAAGCGGCTTCGTGCGGGAGTCGATCGCTTTTGCGTATGCGGCCTCCCACACGTTGATGCGCACCGCATTTCTCCCATATAAGGAGGAAAGTAACGGCCTTGCGGCCATCGGAGTAACATGAGCACCACCTATCCAGTCCTTCCGCTTCGTGACATCGTCGTCTTTCCGCAGATGATCGTTCCGCTGTTCGTGGGCCGCGACAAATCGGTCGCGGCGCTCGAAAGCGCGATGGCGGCGAGCAAGTCGATCTTCCTGGTTTCGCAGCTCGATCCCGCCGAGGACGATCCCGATCGTGAAGCGCTCTACGACCTCGGCGTCGTTGCCACCGTGCTGCAGCTGCTCAAGCTGCCCGACGGAACCGTTCGCGTGCTGGTCGAAGGCCAGCAGCGCGCCTCGTTGAAGTCGCTCGTCCAGCAGGGCCAGCATCTCATCGCCGACGTGACGATGATCGACATCGAAGAGCCGAGCGGCGCCGAAATCTCCGCGCTGATGCGATCGGTGGTCGAGCAGTTCGAGAATTATTCGAAATTCAACAAGAAGCTGCCCGCCGAAACGGCCGTGCAGCTCGCGCAGATCGAGGAGCCTTCGAAGCTCGCCGACGCGGTTGCCGCCAACATCAATATCAAGGTCTCGGACAAGCAGGCCCTGCTCGCCGAGCTCAACCCGACGCGGCGGCTGGAGATGGCCTTCGCCTTCATGGAAGGCGAGCTGGGCGTGCTGCAGGTCGAGAAGAAGATCCGCAGCCGGGTCAAACGGCAGATGGAGAAGACCCAGCGCGAATATTATCTCAACGAGCAGTTGAAGGCGATTCAGCGCGAGCTCGGCAATGAAGGCGAGGAGGGCGACGGCGACGAGCTGGCCGAACTCGGCCGCAAGATCGCCAAGACCAAGCTTTCGAAGGAGGCGCGCAGCAAGGCGACCGCAGAGCTCAAGAAGCTCAAGGCGATGGCACCGATGTCCGCCGAGGCGACGGTGTCGCGCAACTATCTCGACGTCCTGCTCGGCCTTCCCTGGGGCAAGAAATCCAAGGTCAGGAAGGATATCGCCGAGGCGCAGCGCGTGCTCGACGAGGATCATTACGGCCTGGAGAAGGTCAAGGAGCGTATCGTCGAATATCTTGCCGTGCAGGCGCGCACCAACAAGCTGAAGGGGCCGATTCTGTGCCTGGTCGGCCCGCCCGGCGTCGGCAAGACGTCGCTCGGGCGGTCCATCGCCAAGGCCACCGGCCGCGAATTCGTCCGCCAGTCGCTGGGCGGCGTGCGCGACGAGGCGGAGATCCGCGGTCACCGGCGCACCTATATCGGCTCGCTGCCCGGCAAGATCGTCTCGAACCTCAGGAAGGCGGGAACGAGCAATCCCTTGTTCCTGCTCGACGAGATCGACAAGCTCGGCCAGGATTTCCGCGGCGATCCGGCCTCGGCCTTGCTCGAAGTCCT
>DATFHP010000154.1:0-9545 GCA_035248285.1 Allosphingosinicella sp.
CCGCCGCGGCCGATCATTTCGCAGCCGCAGCCGCGGCAGCGGCTGAAATAATAGCCGTCGTTCCAGATCTGGCTGGGCACGGCCTTGTGGTGGGCCAATCGGCACAGGATCGACATCGGGCGTCTCCTGAAGAAGCCGCCAGGCTAGGCAGATATGGTTAACGATCCGCTAATCGGCCGAAAGCGTAGTCAGCGGTCGAATTTGTCGAGACGGCGGCGTCCGAACAGCAGCTTTCGCTCGAGCCTCGCTCGCAACGCTTCATAATAAGTGTTGAGGAACGCGGCGTCCGACGCGTCGTCCCAATGGCCGATCTTGGCGCGGATCGTGTCGGCGACGGTGGCCATGGCTTCGGGGCGCCCGAGCCGCAGCACCTGCTCGAGCGTCTGCAGCTCGAACGCGCCATAAGCGTCGAGTTGCTCGTCGGTGAACACGAGCCTGGCGGACGCGGCGTTGCGGCCGATGAGGTCGAGGCCGAGCGTCTTTTTCGGCGTGCGGATCACCCAGGTGCCGGCGATCAGATCGCCGACTCGAAGCCGGTCGCGGTTGAACAAGGGAAAGAAGGCGAAAATCAGCGTCCAGCCCAAGCCGAGCAGCCAGGCCGCGGTGTCGGCGGCGCCGCGGCTCGTGTCGACGATCAGGAAGGAGAGCGGCAGATAGAACTCGATCTCGCGCATCAGATTGCGCGCGATCACGGCGTCGGCGGTCAGCCGGCCGCCGCTTCGCGCCACCACCCTGAGGCCGATGATCCGCTTGCCGAAGGTGGCTGCGCGCGGCCCCATCTCCATGATGATGAAATAGCCATTGCGCAGCAGGAAGAAGCCGAGCAGCCAGACGACGGCAGCCAGCGTCGCGGAGCCGCGGCCGCCGCTGAGCGCCAGCACGGCGATCAGGATCGTGGCGATGACCAGGGTCGTGACCATGAAAAGCAGATCGAGCAGCAGCGCCGCGAAGCGCTGGCCGAAATCGGCGATCCGCAGGCTCAGGTCGACGCCTTCGGGCGTGACCAGGCTCCGCCGAGTCTTGCGCTCGAGCGCGCGGTGGGCAGCGGCGTAATTAGGGTCTTGGACCCTAGCCACGGCTGGGCCGTCGGGGCAGATAGTAATAAGCCAGCCACAGGATCAGCATGCCGACGCCGATCGCATAGCGCGCCATGCCGTCGGTGATGAGCTGGCGCCCGAAGCCTTCGAGCACGCCGGCCGCGACCAGCATCACCACCACGCCGGCCATCGCGGTCCCGGCGGTCTTGCCCGCGTCGGCCGCGGCGGTCAGCCGCGCGCTGTCGCCGGGAAAGACGACGCTCCAGCCGATCCGCAGCCCGGCGGCGCCGGCGATGATGATGGCGAACATCTCGGTGCTGCCGTGGATGATCAGCCAGCCGCCGAGCTCGACGCCGAGGCCGCGCGACACGAACAAAGCGAAGAAGGCGCCCATCATGCCGCCATTGTAGATCAGCAGGAATGCGGTCGGCACGCCGAATGCGAAGCCGAGCGCGAAGGAGAGGATCGAGACCTGGGCGTTATGGGTGAACAGGAAGGTCGACAATATCGCCAGAAAATTGTCCTGGCCGCGGTCGTAAAGCGTGTGGCGCAAATATTCGGGCGCGGTGGAGAAATTGCGCCCCGCGGCGAGCGATTCGGGGACGAATGCGTCGAACCAGAGCGGGTTGGAGGCGACCAGCAGATAACCCGCGGCGACGCCGAGCAGCGTCAGGAGCGCAGCCACCAGCGTCTCGCGCCAGAGGCTTCGGATCGCTGCCGGCCAGTCGTTGGCGAAGAAGGCCTTCAGCCGTCGCCAGGGCGAGGTACGGACGCCATAGACATAGAAATAGGCGCGCGCGCAAAGCACCTCGAGATAGGTGATCAGCTCGAGATCGAGCGAGGTTTCGCGCGCCACCGAGAGCGAGGAAAGCGCGCCGCGATACAGCATTGGCAGCGCCATCAGATCCTCGTCGCTGAGCGCGCGCGGTGATTTTCGCTCGGCGCGCGCAAGCAGGGCCTCGAGCCTGCGCCATTCCTCCTCGCGCGCGGCGCGAAGGTTGGCGATCCCCATGCCGTCCAGGGCCGCGCTCATAGCAGGCTGCGCTGCTTGAACCGAAGATAGGCGTTGACCAGCGCCGGCCCGCTCCGGTCGTGCGCGGCCTCGAGGACGTGGACGCCCAGCCGGCGAAGGCGCGCGATCACCAATTGGCGCTCGCGCATCAGTGCCGCCGCCGTGACGGCGCGCGTGACGTCGGCGGGCGCCTGCGGTTCGGCGGCGATGAACGATTCGAGCTCTTCGTCGCGCAGCACGATGAACAGGACGAGGTGCCGGCCAAGCAGCCTGCCGACGGCCTGGATCATCAGCTCGGCGCCGATCGTGTCGGCGAATTCGGTGAAGACGACGATCAGCGAGCGGCGCTGCAGGCGTTCGGCGAGCGTCGCGAGCGCCAGCGTGTAATTGGTCTCGTTGAGCGAATAGTCGATGCCGGCGGCGATACGTTGGAGAAGCGCGAACGAGCGTTCGCCGGACACCGCATTGCTCGCGACGCGCGGATGGGAGTCAAAGCCGAAGAAGCCGACGCGGTCGCCCTCGCGAAGCGCGACCCAGGCGGCGAGCAGCGCAGCCGAGACGGCCCTGTCGACACGCGGAACGCCGGCCAGCGGCTCGCACATCGCACGGCCGGCATCGACTGCCATGATGATGTTATTGTTGCGCTCGGTGCGATATTCCTTGGCTAGCAGCATCGTGTGCCGTGCCGACTGCTTCCAGTCGATCCGCCTTTTGTCCATGCCAGGGCGGAAGTCGGCGAGCGCCTCGAACTCGGCGCCTTCGCCGACTTGCTGCTGCGGGGTTTGGCCGAACCATGCCTGCCTGTGGAACAATTGCGCGCTTTGCTCGCGCACCGGCCGGATGTCGGGCGTGATGGCGATCGCCTGGTCGAGCGTCAGGCTTTTCTGACGCCACAACAGTCCGAGCGGGCCGCGCCAGCGAAGCCAGGCCGGCCCGACCGCCGCCGTGCCGCGGCGCCGTGCCCTATATTCGAACGTCGCCGATCCGGCATCGCCGTGCATCTCGATCCGCCGCCGATAGCCCTGCAAGGGGGCGGCAAGCGCGCTCATCCCGAGCGCCACTTCGGCAGGCCCTGGCGCGCGGCGGAAACGGACGTGCAGTGCGACCGCAAAGTCGGCGCCGATGCTCACCGCGCCAGGTCCGTCGCACACGATCTCGCCGTCGCCGCCTCGCCATGCGAGCAGGAGGTCGACGCCGATCAGCGCGAGCAGGAATGCCAGAAGGGCGATTCCGACATACCAATGCGCGGGGGCGAGCAGGCCGAGCACCAGCGCCAACGGGGCGATTCCCGCGGCGATCAGGATGGCGCGGCGGCTCGGATAGATCAACGCGGCGCCTCCACCTGCTCGATCAGCCGCGCAATCACATCCTCGACCGGCCGCCCTTCGATCTGCGCCGCGGGCGAGAGCAGCACCCTATGGCGCAGCACCGCCGGGGCGAGCGCCTTGACGTCGTCGGGAATGACATAGTCGCGGCCGTCGAGGGCGGCACGGGCACGCGCCGCGCCGGCGAGCATCGCAGCCGCCCGCGGCGAGGCGCCCATTTCGAGATCGGCCGCGTCGCGCGTCGCGCGCACCAGCGCGACGACATAGTCGACCACCGTCTCGACCATCGGCACCGCTGCCACCGCCGCCGTCGCTTCGGCGATTTGCGGCCCGCTCACTTTCGGCTCGATTCCCCAGGCTTCGGGCTTGGGGGCGCCGAACCGGGCCCCGTGCGAGGCGACGATCCGGGTCTCTTCCTCGAGGCTGGGATAGTTCATCTCATGCTTGAACAGGAAGCGGTCGAGCTGTGCCTCGGGAAGAGGATAGACGCCCTGCTGCTCGATCGGATTCTGGGTGGCGATCACCATGAATTGGTCGGCGAGCCGATGCGTCTCGCCGTCGATCGTCACCGCGCGTTCCTGCATCGCTTCGAGCAAGGCCGCCTGGGTCTTGGGCGGGGTGCGGTTGATCTCGTCGGCGAGCAGCAGGTCGCAGAAAATCGGCCCATGGGTCAGCGTGAATTGGCTGGTCTGGAAGTTGAACAGATTGGAGCCGACGATGTCGCCCGGCATCAGATCGGGCGTGAACTGGATGCGGCCGAAGCCGAGGCCGAGCGCGCGCGCGAAACATTGCGCGAGAAAGGTCTTGGCGGTGCCGGGCGGTCCTTCCAGCAATATGTGTCCGGAGGAAAAGAGCGCGATGAGCATCAGATCGATCGCCTCGTCCTGGCCGACGATCGCGCGCGCCACTTCCTGCCGGACCGAGGCGGCCATTTCTTTCACTTCGCTGAGCTTCACCGGATATGATCCTTCTTCCATTGGAACAGCGCCCGCGCCGCCGCCAGCAGCTCGAAACGGTCGGAGGCGAAGCGGGCGCGCTCCGCCAGGCTGCTGAACGCCTGTCCTTCACCCTGCGAAAGCCGATCGAGATAGGCGTCGAGCGCCGCGCCGCGGAGCGAGGCGGGCGCGCCCGAGGCGGCCGCAGCCGATTCGCGGACGAGATCGGCATAGGCCCCGCCGGTGCGATGCTCGCGCCGCGCCAGCTGGATGAGGCCGGCGCTGTTCTCGACCAGCGCTGCCTTGCCGAAGGCGATCGCACGTTCCTCCTCGGCTGCCGGGCCGAAGCGGAAGGCGCCATGCAACCCGGCGAGCAATGCGGCCACGAACAGCGCGAGCGTCAGCGCGAGGAACGGCGGCTCGAACGGAAGCTTGAGCAGGCTCGGGCGGCGGCCGAAACCATTCAACGTGAGGTCGAAGCCGATGCCGTCCGCGTCGGTCGCGTTGAGCGCGGCCAATATCTGCAGCGCCGCGCGCGCGGTCCGAGGATCCTTGAGCCCCTGATTGTTCATCAGATCGGGTTCGGCGAGCACGTAGAGCGGTGTTTCGCCGATGCGCGCGAGGAGCACATCCCCCGCGTCGGTGGTGAGCAACGGCGTGACGTCCCCGCCGCTGATTGCCTGGGCAGGGCGGGGGACGGGCAGCCGGATTCCCGCGAGAATCCCTTGGCCGGCCGCAACGCTGTTCGGCCGCACCTTGCGGTCGATATGGACGCGGAGGCCGGAAAGCGCGGCCGTGGCAGGCGTAGGAATCCCGGCGTCGAAGGTCTTGATCCAGCCGGGATGCGTCGGATCGGGAAAGGTGAGCCATTTGGGCAGGATGACCAGCGTCGCCTTGGCGCCGCGTTTGGCGAGCAAGGTCGCCAGCGCCTCTTTGCTGGTTTGCGGCTCGAGCGCGATCACGAGGAGCGCCTCGTCGTCCAGCTCAGCTTCGGAGCGGAGCAGCCACGGATTGCCGTCGGTCAGCGCGACCAGCTTGACGATTCCGGCGAAGCCGTCGGCGGACACCGACAAGGCGTGCGGGCGCCCGTCGCGGCCGGAGCGGAAATCCTCGGCATAGGCCGAAAGCAGCAGGAAGGCGGCGAAAGCGACGATTCCGGCAGCGATCAGCCCTGCCACCAGGCGCGGGTTGAAGATCTGCGCGCGCTCTTCGCCCGCCATCAGAGCCAGGCTCCGACAAAGGCGAATTCCTCATAGGCGGCGCGGCATTGGCGCCATTCCGCCTCGATCAGACGGCGGCCGCCGAACAGGCTCTTTTCCACGAGCATGACGATCGCCTGGAAGGCGCGGCGCGGATCGCCGGGCAGATCCGGCGCGCCGGCGATGTCGCGGCTGGTCAGCGCCGGCCGCACCAGCTTGGGACGGCGCGCCTCGATATCCTCGATGCTTCGGAACAGCAGCAGACGCGCGGCTTCGTCGAACCGCCCCTCGGCGGCAAGTGCATCGGCTTCGTGCAACAGGGTGCGCGCCGCGCCGGCCTCGGGCCGCCATTGGTCCGCCTCTGCCTCTTGCCCGCGGTTCCTGCGCCATGGCCAGGATATGCCGGCAAAATGGCGGACGAGCAGGAAGACGAGCAGCAGCGCGCCGGCGGCGAGCATAGCCCACAGCAGATATTTGGCGATCGGCGAGCCAAGCAGCTCGGCGAGCCATTTCAGCCATAGCGGCGGCTTCGGCGGCACGTAGTTCGTCACTGCGAACTGAATCGATTTGTCGGCAAGCAGCTGCTGGTGCGCGGCGGCGAAGCCGGCAGGATCGTCCGGCGCCATGGCGTTGGCCGCGGCCTGTTGCACCTGCATTCCCCCTGCGGCGCCGAGCCGCGCAGGCCGGTTTAGGCAGCCGATGCGGCGCGAGGCAAGGACAACAAGATCCAGATGGGATGGACTTGCCGCTGGACTCCCCCGCTTCGATCGGCATCATCACGCTCTCAGGCCCGGGGGGCGGGCGCTTATTGCGGGGGCAGACATGGCGACACAGGCACCGACGACCGAATCCTTCGATGTCGGGCGTCTTATCGCGCGTGGCGTTGGGGTGATCGGCCGGCAGTTCGTGCCCTTTGCCGTGCTTTCAATTCTCCTGGTTGGCCTCCCCACCTTCCTCATCCAGTTTTTCGTGTTGGGTGAAGTGAGCAAAGGCAATCTCACTTTTTTCTTTTCAGGCACTTGGGCGCTGGGTCTTCTGGTCAGCTTCCTCAGCGCAGCGCTTCTTCAAGCGGCACTGGTCAGGGCTTCGATCCGCGACCTGCTGGAGGAGCCGGTCGAGGTCGTCCCCAATCTCGTCGAGGCGTTGAGGCTGCTGCTGCCGGTGATCGCGGTGAGCCTGCTGTACGGCTTGATGGCGATTTTGGGGATGCTGCTCCTGATCGTGCCCGGGATCATGATCTATATCGCCTTCATCGTCTCGATTCCGGTCCTCGTCGAGGAAAGGCAGGGCATCATCGGCAGCCTGAAGCGAAGCGCCGAGCTGACGCGCGGATCGCGCTGGTGGATCTTCCTGATGCTGATCCTTCTGATCCTGGTCTCGTCCTTGATCGGGGGCATTTTTGCGCTTGCCAATGCGCCGTTCCTCGCGGCCTCCCGAATCAGCTTGGCGATCCTCCAGACGGCTTCTTCGACGGTGACAGGGCTCGTCAGCGCAGCGATGCTCGCGTCATTGTACGCGGAACTTCGGCTGATCAAGGAGGGGGCTCGCGGCGAGAGTCTGGCCGCCATCTTCTCGTGATCGGCAGCATCGCCGGCTTCGAATGCGTTGATGCGGCAGGGATTTGGAGCCATAGGCTGAAGCGCTGGGAGTTGCGCGCATGACCGACGTCGAATGGTGGGAATTCGATTCCGCCGCCGAAATGGCGGAGCAGGTGGCGGGCGACATCGGCTTCGTCATCGAAAGTGCGCTCGAGGCGCATGGCGGTGCGCGCCTGGCGATCCCCGGCGGGTCGACACCCGATCTCATCTACAAGGCGCTGGCGGCGCAGGATCTGGATTGGGAAAAGGTGACCCTGATCCCGACCGACGACCGTCTGGTCGGGCCGAGCGACCCGATGAGCAATTTCGGCCGGCTCAAGGCGCTGTTCGGATCCAAGGGCGCCAATCTGGTGTCGCTGGTCGACGAGGGCGCGCTCGGCGATTATCGCGAGGCCGGCCGGCTAGCCGACCAAAGGCTGTCCGAAATCGACTGGCCGCTCGACCTGGTCTGCCTGGGCATGGCCGAGGACGGCCACACCGCCTCGATCTTCCCGGGCCCGGATTTCGATCGGGCCATCGCCGGACCGCGCGGGCGACGCGCCGTCGGGGTGCATCCCGATCCGATGCCGGCAACCGCTGCGGTCGATCGCGTGACGCTGACCCTCGACGCCCTTTCCTCGGCGCGAACCGCGATGCTGGTGGTGCGCGGCGAACCGAAGCGGGTCGTGCTCGAAAGCGCGATCGACGAAGGGCCGCTCTCCTTGCGCCCGATCGGCCGCGTGCTGGCCGGCCTGGAAGCCGACGTCGATATCTTCTGGAGCCCGGATTAGCGGCCTAAGCCTAAATCAGCTCCGGCAGATCGAGCGCATCGAGCAGCGCGGCGCGCGCCTGCTCGATCTGCGTCCATAACGCTGGTTCTTCGAGGTCGGCCGGCGCGATCTCCTCCGGCCAGGCCTTCTCGACGACCCGCGCAATCCGATCCAGCTTTGCTTCGTCGGCGACGAAGCGCGGATCGATCGTCGAAGGATCCGCGACCACGCGCAGGCGCAGACAGGCGGGCCCTCCGCCATTGGCCATCGACTGGCGGACGTCGACCACCTCGAGCTTGCGGATCGGGCCGTTGCCTTCGGCGAGCTGCTGCAACCACGTCCAGACCGAAGGCGTCGTGCGCGCTTCGGCGGGAAGGATGAGTGCCATGCCGCCTTCCGGCAGGGTGACGAGCTGGGCGTTGAACACATAGCTTTTGATCGCGTCATCGAGGCTGACAAGCCGCGCCGGCACTTCGATGATCTCGACCGCCGGCAACAGGCGGCGTAGCGACTCGTAGAAAGCGGCCGGTTCCTCGAACGCCTGCTCGTGCGTGACCAGCAGGCTTTCGTTCGCGACCGCCACCACGTCGTTGTGGAACGCGCCGGCGGCAATCGCCGCTTTGGCCTGGCGGACGAACAAGGTGCGGTCCGGATCGAGCCGGTGGAGGCGCGCGACGGCCCGGCTGGCTTCGACATGCTGGCGCGCGGGAAAGGCGCCGCCGCTCTGCCCGTGGACGAAGATTTCGATGCCCTGGTCCGCATGGCCGGAGCAAAGCCGCATATGGTTGGCCGCGCCTTCGTCGCCGAAGGTCGCCGGCACCGGCCGGTGCACCGCGAAATGCCGGCGGTCGGCGAAGGCGAGATCGAGCTGTGCCAGCGTGGCCGGCCATTCGTGGCTGCGGTGTGCCATGGTCCGAAGATTGGCCACGGTGAGATGGCAGCGCCCGTCCTCCGCGTCGGGCGCGGGCGAGACGGTGGCTGCGTTGGCCGCCCACATCGCCGAGGCCGACAAGGCGGCCGACCGAAGCGGGGAAGGCGCATCTTCGATCGTGGCGCCGAGCGCTTCGAGCCAGATGCGGTTGGGCCGTGGATGCGGCAGCAGCAGGCCCTGCGCGAGACCCAGCGCGAGAGTTCGGCGCATCTTCTCCAGGCCTTCGCGTGCCGCGGCCCGCGGCCTCGAGAGCGTTCCGGCATTCGCGGTCGCGGCAAGGTTGCCCAGGCTGAGGCCCGAATAATTGTGGCTGGGGCCGACGATCCCGTCGAAGTTGATCTCGACGAGCCCCATCAGCGGCCCATGGCGAGGAAGCTCTGGCCCGGCTCTATGCCGAGCAGCCGCGCGCTTTCGCTATCCAGCGTCGCGGTGCCGTCGTCGGCCAGGCCGACCGAGGCGTAACAGCAATGGAAGTCAGCAAGTCTGCCCGCAGCGATGATGTGCTGCACACCGTCCGATTGGCTCAGGCTGGAGAGAGTGAGGAGCCTCGACTCGCGGATCGAGAGGATTTGATCGGTCGCCACCGACATGGTCGGGCCGCCGTCGAAAATGTCGATGTAGCAATCATAGGTGAAGCCCTCGCGCCCGAGCATCTTCATCGCCGCGCGCCCCGAAGGATGCGGCACGCCCATCACCGAGCGCGCGCTTTCCGGAAGCATCGCCGTGTAGATCGGCGTCTTGGGCATCAGATCGGCGATG
>DATFHP010000155.1:0-15479 GCA_035248285.1 Allosphingosinicella sp.
CGCGAGTTCGGTATTTCCCGTAAGACGGGCTACAAGATTTTCGACCGCTATCAGCGTCATGGGCCGGAAGCGATCAGCGACCGATCGAGGCGTCCGGTACGCTATGCCAACCAGCTGCCAGAGCCGATCGAGCGAATGATCGTGCGCGCCAAAGAGGACAAGCCGCATTGGGGTGCCCGCAAGATCCGCGAGCTGTTGGTACGCCGCCTCGCCGGCGACGTTCGCCTGCCCGCCAAAAGCACTATCCACGCTGTTCTCGACCGGCACGGCCTGGTCAGACGGATGCGGACGCGGCGCCGGGCTACCGGAACGCCTCTCTCGCCGGGCGCCCAGCCTAATGCGCTGTGGTGCGCCGACTTCAAGGGCGAGTTCAAGCTGGGTAACGGCCGCTACTGCTATCCGCTCACCGTCACCGATCACGCCTCGCGCTTCTTGCTGTTGTGCGAAGCGCTCGAGTCCGTTCGCGAAGAGCCGGTGATCAGGGCCTTCGAACAACTGTTCGCAGAACGTGGCCTGCCCGATGCCATCCGATCCGACAATGGCGTGCCCTTCGCCAGCCCCAATGGGCTCTATAACCTGTCCAGGCTGTCGGTCTGGTGGCTCCGACTCGGCGTCGGGATCGAACGCATCAAGCCTGGACGGCCACAGCAGAACGGCCGGCACGAACGCATGCATCTCACCTTGAAGCGGGAGGCCACCAGGCCAGCAGGGGCCAACTTCCTCCAGCAACAGGGCAGGTTCGATGCCTTCATCAAGGAGTTCAACTGCGAACGGCCGCACGAGGCTCTCGCCATGAAAGTGCCACAAGAGGCTTACGCAGACTCGCTACGTCCCTATCAGGGCTTGCCCGAACTCGACTATCCGCTCCACGATCGCGATGTCCTCGTCACCTGCTGCGGACGCATCTGCATGCACCGCAAAAAAATCAACATCTCCAAAGTGCTCGCCGGCCAACGCCTCGGCATCAAGGAAGTCGACGAAGGCATTTGGCTCGTCAGCTTCATGCACTATGATCTGGGATATATCGACCTGGAGCAAAAAACACTGCAAACCCTCGACAACCCGTTCGGCGCGAGGTTGTCACCCATGTCTTAGGTACACTCTGTTACCTATGTCTCCGGGTCGGACATGATTGAGAATGGTAGCGGAGGAGGGACTTGAACCCCCGACACGCGGATTATGATTCCGCTGCTCTAACCAGCTGAGCTACTCCGCCCCATGGCATGCCGGCGTGCGGCGGGCCGGCGTCGGCGCGGCTATAGGCAGTGCGCCTTTTCGGGTCAACGCCGCCTCCGCCCATGGCGTTGCGTTTCCAGCCACTGGAACCCACCGCCGCGCTTCTCGTTCACCGAACCGAATCGCATCGATGCAGCGGAGTGGAGAGGATGGACCTACTGACCCCCCTTGAAAGCCTGTGCAGAATCATCCTGCGCGCAAAGGAGATGGAGGCCCAGGTCCCCGCCAGCGATCCCGACGATGCGGCGGACAATGTCGACGATTTCGACGATGAGGGCGACCAGGCGCTGTCGGTGCTCGAGGACGAGCTCAACAGCGGCGTCGAGGAGGAATTGCGCGCGATGCTCGACGATCTCGCCGACGATCAGCTCGCCGAGACGCTCGCGCTCGCGTGGGTCGGCCGCGGCACCTATGACGCCAGCGAATGGGACGATGCCTTCGCCGAGGCATCGGAGAATGATTCCGAAGCGGCCGTCGACGAGCTGATGGATATGCCGCTGCTCGCGGCCTATCTGGAGGCGGGCCTCGCCGCCTTCGATTACAGCTGCGAGGGCATCGGCCAGAGCGACTGATTCAAACGGCCGTTCAGCCGCGGAACATGTGCCTCTTCAGCGGCTGCCACGGGCCGTCGAGATAACGCCACAGGCCCAGTCCCTTGATCGTCAGCGCGCGCGGCTGGAACGTGGCGGCCAGCTTGGCCTGAAGCGTCCGCGCCTCGCGGACCTCGACCTTGTTCTGGATCGTCACATGCGGAGTCCATGGCGCCCGATCCTGGGGCACGAGGAGGCCGTGGAAAGCGCCTGCAAGGTCTCGCCTGATGTCCTCCAGCATATTGCTTTCGATCCGGAACGCGGTGCCGCCGCCAAGGTCCATGACGCCGGCGATCCGGGCGCGGGGCGGCGGCAATGCCGCGCAACCGGCCAGCCGCCCATCAAGCTCGCCTTCGATGCTCGGCGGCAGATGCGAAAAGAGCGTCAGATGGGCCTGAACCCGGTTGCGCTCCGGCGGATAGTGGAGACGCCGCAATCCTTCGAACCAGCCGAAATCGCCGTCAGCGAACAAGGCCGTCAGGATGATCGGCCCGCTCAGATCTCCACCTGGCTGCCGAGCTCCACGACGCGATTGGTCGGAAGCTTGAAGAATTCCATGGCGCTTTCGGCGTTGCGGAGCATCCAGGCGAACAGCTTCTCGCGCCAGATCGCCATGCCGGGCCGCGACGAGGGCAGCAACGTCTGGCGCGCGAGGAAGAAGCTCGTGTCCATCATCTTGAACATCGTTCCGCAGCTGTCGACGGTGGCGAGCGCCGCGGGCACGTCGACCTCCTGCATGAAGCCGTAGCGGATGATCAGGCGGTAGAAGCCGTTGCCGAGATCATCGAGCCTCGTGCGGCGCTCGTCATCGACGAAGGGCACGTCCTCGATCTTCACGGTGAGCAGGATGATGCGCTCGTGCAGCACTTTGTTGTGCTTCAGATTGTGAAGCAGCGCGTGCGGGATGCCGTCCGGCGCCGTGGTCATGAAGACCGCGGTTCCCGGCACGCGCGTCGCGCTGGTCGAGGCGGATTTGATGAACACCTGCGCCGGCATCGACGCCTCGTTCATGCGCTCGATCATCAGCTTGCGTCCGCGCGCCCAGGTGGTGAGCAGGGTGAAAGCGACGAGGCCGATGAGCAAAGGCACCCACCCGCCATGCGGCACCTTGGTGATGTTGGCGCCGAAATAAGCGAAGTCGACGGTAAAGAACGCGGCCAGCAGCACGCCGGCGACGAGGCGATTGAAGTGCCAGAGATGGTAGAGCACGACGGCGATGAGGAAGGTATCGATCAGCATCGCGCCCACCACGGCAATGCCGTAGGCCGCCGCCAAATTGGACGAGGAACGGAAGGTCAGCACCAGGAGAATCACCATCACCAGCAGTGCCCAGTTGATCACCGGTATGTAGATCTGGCCGGCCGTCGAGGCGCTGGTGTGGAGGATCCTGAGCCGCGGCACGAAACCCAATTGAATCGCCTGCTGCGTCACCGAAAAAGCGCCCGAGATCACCGCCTGGCTGGCGATCACGGTCGCCATCACAGCGAGCAGGGTCAACGGCAGGCGCAGCATGTCCGGCGCCAGCATGAAGAAGGGATTGTGCACCGCATGCGCCGCCGCGGCGGGATCGAGCGAAAGCAGCATCGCCCCCTGCCCCAGATAGTTGAGCATCAGCGCCGGCATGACGAACACGAGCCAGCTGACGCGGATCGGGTTGCGCCCGAAATGGCCCATGTCGGCGTAGAGCGCTTCGGCCCCCGTCACGGCCAGCACCACCGATCCCATGGCGAGGAAGGCCCGGATGCCGTCGGCGGCGAAGAACTGGACCGCATAGGCCGGGTTGAGCGACAGCGCGATGCTCGGCATCTTGGCGATATGCGTGATGCCCAGCACCGCGATGGTCGCGAAATAGACCAGCATGATCGGTCCGAACAGCGCGCCCACCTTGGACGTGCCGCGCGCCTGGATGGCGAACAAAGAGACCAGGATGCCAAGCGCGATCGGGATGACCCAGGGCTCGAAGCTCGCCTGGACGGTGGTCAAACCCTCGACCGCCGAAAGCACCGAGATGGCCGGCGTGATCATGCTGTCGCCGTAGAACAGCGCGGTGGCGAAGACGCCGAGCAACACGATGCCCTTGGTCCATCGCCGGGGGCTGGCCGCCTGGCGGTTGATCAGCGCGAGCAGCGCGAGGCTGCCCCCCTCGCCCTTGTTGTCGGCGCGCATGATGATCGTGACATATTTGATCGTCACCACGAGCATCATCGACCAGAAGATCAGGCTGAGCACGCCGTAGATGTGGACATGGTCGGGCGCCAGGACATGATGACCGGCGAAGGTTTCGCGGAACGCGTAGATCGGGCTGGTGCCGATATCGCCGAAGACGATCCCGACCGCGCCGAGCGCGAGCTTGGCGAGACTCGCCTGAGGATGGCCGTGCGCGTGCGATCCGTCATCGTCGGATGCTTCCGCGACGCTGCTGGCATCATTCATGGACGAAGCCGCCCCGACGTGATTGGTAATGTGACGTCTTGCCCACCTGAGCAGACTGTGAGGAACAAGGCCGCGCCCCTAGCACCTCGCAACCTCGGCTGCAACGTCGCGGCAGGGCAGCGTCCCGCTGGGACGAAGATCGTGCACTTTCGGGCCAGGCCCCTATATCACGAACCATGGCTTTCCAGGAGAGGCGGATGCGCATCGGCGTGCCGAAGGAAATCAAGAATCGCGAATATCGGGTCGGCCTGACGCCCCCCTCGGTGGCGGAGCTGGTGGCCGCCGGCCACGAGGTGATCGTCGAGCATGGCGCCGGCCACGGCATCGACTTCAACGATCCATCCTATGTGCGCGCAGGCGCCACGATCGTGCCGACTCCCGCCGAGGTCTTCGCGCAGGCCGACATGATCGTGAAGGTAAAGGAGCCGCAGCCGCACGAGATTGCGCTGCTCGAGCCGCGCCATCTGCTGTTCGCCTATCTTCACCTCGCCGCCGACAAGCCGCAGGCGGAGGGATTGATGCGATCGGGCGCCACCTGCATCGCCTATGAAACGGTGACGTCGCGGAGCGGGGCGTTGCCGCTGCTCAAGCCGATGTCCGAGGTCGCGGGACGCATGTCGATCCAGGTGGGGGCGCATTATCTGGAGAAGGAGCAGGGCGGCCGCGGCATCCTACTCGGCGGCGTGCCCGGCGTGAGCCCGGGCCGGGTCGCGATCCTCGGCGGCGGGGTGGCAGGGCTCAATGCAGCGCAAATGGCGGTCGGCCAGCGCGCCGACGTCACCATCTACGACATCAACAACGATCGGCTCGCCGAACTCGACACCCATTTCGGAAGCCAGATCAAGACGGTCTATGCCAGCAAGGCCGCGATCGCCTCCGCCGTCGCTGCCGCGCATCTGGTGATCGGCGCGGTGCTCGTGCCCGGCGCCGCCGCGCCCAAGCTGGTGACGCGCGAAATGCTCAAGACGATGAAGCGCGGCTCGGTGGTGGTCGATATCGCCATCGACCAGGGCGGCTGCTTCGAGACCTCGCGTCCGACCACCCACGACGATCCCGTGTTCACCGAGGAAGGCGTGATCCATTATTGCGTCGCCAACATGCCCGGCGCGGTGGCGCGGACATCGGCCTTCGCGCTCAACAACGCGACCCTGCCCTTCGTGCTCAAGCTCGCCGATCTCGGCGTCGCCAAGGCCATGAAGGCCGACCCGCATCTCGCCAACGGGCTCAACGTCGCCAGGGGCAAGATTCGCCACAAGGCGGTCGCGGAGGCACTGGGCCTGCCTTTCGCAACGTGACGACTTGGCGGCTCACCTATGCATGGAACCACCGCTCGTCCTGAGCCTGTCGAAGGACTTTCCTTCCTCCTTCTCCTTCTCCTTCTCATCTTCGTTGCCAAGAAATAAGAATGGGCTTCGAGAGGCTCAGCCCGAACGGAGTCATGCGGTAGACATCGGTTCTTTTCTCTCGCCCGTCCGTCGGAAAACAGGGTGTCACTTATTGTTGTTGCGGTTCCGGCGACCTGGGTGCGCGTCCTTCGGCCATCGCACGGATCTGCTCGATCGCACGGATGCGGTCCTCGACCAGCGGCCGCCAGCTCATCGTCGGCGGCGACATCGCCAGCACCTGCCGCCAGCTGGCTTCGGCTTCGTCGAGCCGGCCGCCCTCGGCCAGCGAAAGGCCATAGAAGAACAGAGGCGCGGGGTTGCCGGGGGCGAGCGCGCCGGCCCGGCCGAAGGCGAATTCGGCGGCGGGTGTCATCATCCCGCCGGAATGAAGCACCAGGGCGTTGCCCAGCCCGATCCACAGGTCGGGATCCCGGGGGTGCTGGCGGATCGCGCTTTCCAAGATGCCGACCGCGTCGACGCTGTTGCCACGCCGCAGATAGGAATCGGCGATCGTCAGCCATGATGCGGCATTGTCGAAGCGGCCGAGTATGTCCTGGCGCAGCACGGCAAAGGCCTCGCCGCCGATCGCGGTCGCCTCGGTCGGCCTTGCCGGGCTTCCGCGCAGCCCCGGCCGCCCTTGCCAGGCATAGCCGGCGGCGGCGAGGCACAGGCCGGCCGCGACCAGCTGCAGCCCCGCGCGGTCGAGCCGGCCGAACCGCCACAGTCCGGCGCCGACGACGAGAACGAGCACGAGCATGAACAGCCAGCCCATCAGCCTCTCCGCCGCCGGAACCGATGGCGCGCGAGCCAGGCGCCGCCTGCCAGCAGCACGAGCGGCGCGGCCCATAGCGGCCATGTCGAAGGCTCGACCGGCGGCGCGAAGCTGACCCAGGCACCATAGCGGTCGATCAGCCAGCGGCGGATCGCCTCGGGTCTCTCGCCGGCGGCGATCCTCCGGCGCACCATCGCGCGCATGTCGCCGGCCATTTCGGCGTCGCTGTCGGCGATCGATTGGCCCTGGCAGACGAGGCAGCGGATCGTCTGCATCAGCGCCGCCGCCGACGCCTCCTGACGCGCATCCGGCAGCTGGCTGTACGAATAGGGGTCCGGCGGCAGCGAGGAATCGGCCCAGGCCGGCCCGGCCACCACCAGCAGCAACAGCATGGCTATCGCCGACGCCCTCATCGCGCCGCCTCAAAGGCGCGCACGATCTGCGGCACGTCCTCGGGCCTTATCTCGCCGATATGCTGGTAGCGAATGACACCCTTGCCATCGATCACGAAGCTTTCCGGAACGCCCGACGAGCCCAGTGCAAGCTGGACCTTGCTGACGGTGTCCGATCCGATGCGTTGATAGGGATCGCCCCAGCGATCGAGGAATGCCCGGACGTCCTCGGGGCGGTCGCGGATCGCGATGGCGTCGATCGGTATGCCGCGCCGCGCGATCGCGCCGAGCTGGGGCGCCTCGGCCATGCAGGGGATGCACCAGCTCGCGAAGATATTGAGCAGGCGCGGCTTGCCGTCCGCGAAGCCGGCGCTGTCGAGACCCGGCTTGCCCGGAACGGCCTGTTCCAGCGCGAACGCCGGCAAGGCCTTGCCGATCAGGTGCGAACGGATCGTGGGATCGTTGGGGTGACGCAGGCTGAACAGCATCACCAGCACGAACAGGGCGAACAGAGACAGCGGCGCCCAGAGGATCGGCCGCCTCATGCCCAGGCCTCGCTCGACGCGCTTCGGGGTCTGCGCCGAAGCCGACCGACCAAAGCGAGGAAACCGCCAAATGCGATCAGGCCGCCGCCGAGCCAGATCAGGGTCACGAACGGTTTCCACCACAAGCGGAGCTGCCAGCGGCCGTGCCCGTCGGGGCGGCCGAGCACCGTGTAGAGCTGGCCGTCGAGACGCGTGGCGATCGCCGCTTCGCTGGTTTCGGTCGGAGGCGCGCTGAACGCGCGCGCTTGCGGCGTGAGGACGATCGGCGCCCCGCCGCCGCGGCGGGCGACCAGGGTCGCCTGCAATGCCGTCCAGTTCGCGCCGGCGGTCGGGGCGACGGTATCGAAGCGCACGGCATAAGGGCCGACCGAGGTGGATTGCCCGGGCCGCAGCGCGATCAGGCGCTCGACGGTGAAAGCGCTGTCCGAAGCCATGCCGGCGAGACTGACCGCCGCGCCGAAATGAGCGACCACCATGCCCCACACGAACAAGGGCGTCCGCCGCAGCCTGCGCTTCCACAAGGGTGCGAGGCTTGCGGTTGCCAGGCCCGCCGCCAGCGTCAGGCCGAGCAACGGCAGAATGGCCAGGCCGGGAACCCCGGCCAAGGCGATGACCAACGCCGTGGCGGCAACGATCAACGGAACCATGATGCGGCGCAGAACCTGGACGAGGTCGTCGCGTCGCCAGCGGACCAGCGGGCCGGCGGCCATGGCAATGACGAGCAGCAGCGCGAGCGGGCCTATGACATGATTGAAATAAGGCGGCCCGACCGACAGCTTTTCGCCGGTCAGCGCTTCGACCCCGAGCGGGTAGAGCGTGCCGATCAGCACGATTCCGAGGATCACGCTCAAGAGCAGATTGTTGGCGACCAGCGCGCCTTCCCGGCTGACCGGATCGAAGGTCGAGCCCTGGCGCACCGTGCCGATACGCAGGCCGTAGAGCAGAAGCGCGCCGCCGATGTAGAGCACGAGCAAGGCGAGGATGAACATGCCGCGCCGGGGGTCGATCGCGAAGGCGTGGACGCTCGTCAATATGCCCGAACGCACCAGAAAGGTGCCGATCATCGACATCGAGAAGGCGACGACCGCGAGCATCACCGTCCAGGCCCGAAGGCCGCCGCGGGTCGCCAGCACGGTCACCGAATGAAGCAGGGCCGTGGCGGCGAGCCAGGGCATCAGCGAAGCGTTTTCGACCGGATCCCAGAACCACCAGCCGCCCCAGCCAAGCTCATAATAGGCCCAATAGCTGCCGGCGGTGATACCCAGTGTCAGCATGATCCAGGCGGCGAGAACCCACGGCCGCATCGCCCTGGCGAAGGCGGGGCCGACGTCGCGCGCCACCAGGGCGCCGACCGCGAAGGAGAAGGCGATCGAGATGCCGACATAGCCGAGGTAGAGCGTCGGCGGATGGAAGGCGAGACCGGGATCCTGGAGCAAGGGGTTGAGCCCCTGCCCTTCGGGCGGCGCCGGGAAGAGCCGCGCGAACGGGTTCGAAGCGAACAGCAGAAAGGCGTAGAAGCCGAGCCCGATGGCAGCCTGCGCCGCGAGCGTGGCGATCAATGTCCGTTCGCCGAGCCGTCTTTCGAGCAGCGCGACGGCGCCGCCGGCGACCGCGAGGATCGTCACCCACAATAGCATCGATCCTTCATGGTTGCCCCAGGTGCCGGCGAATTTGTACAGCCAGGGCTTGGCCGAATGGCTGTTCTCGGCGACCAGCGCCACCGACAGGTCCGTGCGCAGGAAGAGGAGGACGAGCGCAGCGAAGGCGATCGTTACGCAAAGCGCCTGCGCGACGGCGATCGGACGCACGCCGCCGGCAAATCGCTCGCCGGCCGGCCTCAAGGACAAGGAGCCCAGCACGAGCTGAAGCATCGACAGCGCCATCGCCACCCACAGCGCCGCCAGTCCGAGTTCGGCGATCATCGCAGCGTCTCGGCCTTATGGCGGTCGCCGGCAAGCGCGGGCGGATGGTAGTTTTCGTCGTGCTTGGCCAGGATTTGGCTGGCGACGAAGAGGCCGTCCGGCCGGAACCGCCCTTCGGCGATGACGCCGCTATTCTCTCTGAACAGATCGGGGACGATGCCGGTGTAGCGGACCTCGATCGTCGACGGCGTCGCGTCGCCGACGATGAAGCGGATCGTCACCCCATCGGCGGCGCGGCGGATCGAACCCTGCCGGACCATGCCGCCGATCCGGACCGCACGATCGAGCGGCACGCCTTTGCGCGCGATATCGCCTGGCGCGTAGAAATAGGCGGCCTGGTCGCGGAGCGCCGACATCGCCAGCAGGACGGCGACAATCACCGCCGCAACCGCTAGTCCCAGCAATATGAGCCTCTGATGCTTGGCCTTCACGGCCTCAGCCTCTGCGCTTCGCGTTCGGCGCGACGCATTGCGGCATAGCTCCAGCCGCCGAGCGCGGCGGTGGCGGCCAGCGTGATCGCATAGGCGATCAGGATGAACGGCCAGTGGTTCATTCGGCCATCCGGCGCAACCGTGCCTCGACGCGGTTGCGGGCAAGTTCGGCGCGCATCCGCATCAGCACCACGGCGCCGAAGAAGAGCGAGAAGCCGAGCGCCGAGAGGAGCAGCGGCCACAGCATCGAGGCGGCGATGCTCGATCCGGTGACGCCGATCGTCTGGCCCTGATGAAGCGTGTTCCACCAGATCACCGAAAAATGGATGATCGGCAGGTTGATCGCGCCAACCAGGCCGAAGACCGCGGCGACGCGGCCGTCGCCGCCGCGGTCCTTCTCGGCATGGGCGAGCGCGATATAGGCGATATAGACGAAGAGGAGGACAAGCATCGACGTCAGTCGGCCGTCCCATTCCCAATAGGTGCCCCAGGCCGGCCGGCCCCACAAGGATCCGGTGACGAGGCACAAGGCATTGAAAATCGCGCCCGGCACCGCCAGCGCGCGGGCCGCGACCGCGGCGAGCGGATGCCGCCAGACGAGCTGGGCGAGGCTCGCCGCGGCGATCCCCGCCCATCCCGCCATCCCGAGCCAGGCCGACGGCACGTGCACGTACATGATGCGCACGATCTCGTGCTGCAGATAGTCCGGGGGCGAAAGGAACAGGCCGCCGGCGACTCCGGCCGCGATCAGCAGCACCCCGCTCCAGCCGAGCCATGCCGTCAGCGGGCGCGCGACGGCGAGAAAACGGGCAGGATTGGCGAGGGCGTGCATCGGGGCGATCGTTTAGCCGAGCCTGCGGGCGGGCGAAAGCGCCTCCCCGTCACGCGCGTCCGATGAGCTTGCGCGCCATGGCGTCGGCCACGACCGAAGGATCGCTGCCGGTGCGTTCCGATTCGTCCCATATGCGCTCGAGGCGGCCGGGTATCTGCTCGATGCGGCTGCGCACCTCCTCATTGGTCACTCCGCCCAGATATTCGAGGCCGACGTTGATGATGCCGCCGGCATTGATCACATAATCGGGCGCATAGAGCACACCGCGTTCGGCGAGGCGCGCGCCGTCTTCCGGGTGGGCCAGCTGATTGTTGGCGCCCCCCGCGACGATCCGCACGTCGAGCGCCGCGATCGATTCCGCAGTGAGGATGGCGCCGAGCGCGCACGGGCTGAGGACGTCGGCCTCGATCGTCATGATCGTTGCCGGATCGACGGCGGTGCCGCCCACTTCTTCGGCGAGCGATCTGGCGCGGGCCGGATCGACGTCGGCGATGCTCAGCAGCGCGCCTTCGCCGGCGGCGAGCCGGGCCAGGCCGCCGCCGACGCTGCCGGCGCCCTGCAAGGCGATGCGGACGCCGTCGAGGCTGTCCTTGCCGAGCACGCGCCGGACGGCCGCCTTGATGCCGAGGAACACGCCATAAGCGGTATGCGGCCCTGAATCGCCGCCCGCCGACCCCGCCGCGGCGGGCAGGCCGGAGATATAACGCGTCTGCCCGGATACGGCGACGAGATCGGCCACGCTGATGCCGACATCGGCGGCGGTGACATATCGGCCGCCCAGCCCTTCGACGACGCGGCCGTAGGCGGCAAGCAGCGCGGGCGTCTTGGCGCCATCCTCCGGCGCCAGGATCACGGCCTTGCCGCCGCCCATGGGCAGATCGGCCATGGCATTCTTGAAGCTCATCCCACGCGACAGGCGGAGCGCGTCGGCGACGGCCGCGCCGCGCTCGGGATAATGCCAGAAGCGGGTGCCGCCGGCGGCCGGCCCGCGGTGGGTCGAATGGATGGCGATGATCACCTTGAGGCCCGAGTCCGCGTCGGTGGCGAAATGGACGACCTCATGGTCGTCGAAATCGGGATAATCCCATGGCGATGGCATGAATATGTCCGAACTGATGTGATGCGCTGGGGCGATCGACGGGACTTGAACCCGCGACCCTCGGTACCACAAACCGATGCTCTAACCAGCTGAGCTACGATCGCCATGCGCGCTTGACGTGCGCCGCGCACATAGGATCGGGCGTACCCGAGCGTCAAGAAATCAGTCGTTTCCCCTACCGGCCCGGCCCAATCAGTCCGCCGCCAGACCCAGACGATCGCGCCGCATCCAACGGCCGAACGTCAGCATGGCAACCACGGCAAGGCCCAGGGCAAGCCCGACCCAAAGCCCAAAGCCTTGCCAGCCGAGGCCGAAGCCCAGGCCGATCCCGGTCAACAGGCCGACCACCCAATAGCCGAAACCTGCGAAAAGCATCGGAACCTTGGTGTCGTGCAGCCCGCGCAGCATGCCGGCGCCGACCGCCTGCACCCCGTCGAACACCTGGAACAGCGCGGCGACGAACAGGAAAGAGCGCGCCAGCGGGATCACCAGCCGGCTGGCCGGATCGGCAGAATCGAGAAACAGGCCGATCAGCTGACTCGGGAACGCCAGCATGAGGATCGCCATCAACGTCATGAAGCCGGTCCCGAGCGCCAAGGCCGTCCAGCCGGCGCGCGCGATACCCCGCTTGTCCTTGCGACCAAAAGCGAGGCCGACGCGGACGGTGGCCGCCTGGCCGAGCCCGAAGGGCACCATGAAGGTCAGCGTGGCGATCTGGATGACGACCACATGCGCCGCGATCGATGCCGCCCCGATCAATCCCATCAGGAATACGGTGATGTTGAACACCGAGACCTCGAGCAGCATGGTGACCGCAATCGGCAGGCCGAGGCGCCAGACTTGTCGGAACCGCGGCCAGTCGGCATGCCAGAAATAGCCGAACAGACGATAACGGCGGAAACGCCGGTGCAACGCCACCACCGCGGCCATCGCCACGAACATGGCGCCGTTGGCCAGGCTGCTGCCGATGCCGGCACCGGTAAGACCCATGGCGGGCAAGCCGAAATGGCCCAGAATCAGGCCGTAGTTGAGCAAGGCGTTGAGCAAAACGCCGGCGGCGACGACGATGAACGACCACAAAGGTCGTTCCAATGCCGATATGAACGAACGCAGGATGACGAACAAAAGCGCCGGCAGCATGCCCCATTGCAACGTGCGCAGCAGCCGCTGGGCACCCGCCGCCAGCGCCGGATCCTGCCGCAGCGCGACCAGGATCGGCTCGGCGTGCCAGAGCAGAAGCCAGGCCGGGACGCAGAATGCCGCAGCCAGCCACATTGTCTGGCGCACCGTTCGGCGCACATCGCGGACGCTGTGGGCACGGGCGCCGATTTCCTTCGCCATCATTGGCGCCGCCGCCACCATCAGGCCGAGGCCGAACATCAGGAAGATCATGTAGAGA
Organism: Allosphingosinicella sp.; assembly: GCA_035248285.1. Taxonomy (GTDB): domain Bacteria; phylum Pseudomonadota; class Alphaproteobacteria; order Sphingomonadales; family Sphingomonadaceae; genus Allosphingosinicella. Next base: position 13,037 of record DATFHP010000155.1, read on the forward strand.
TTGATGCCGAGCGCCGCGGCGGCGAGCGTTCCGGCCCCCGCCCAGCCGAGCAGCACGGTATCGGTGGCGCCGATCAGGCCTTGGGCGAGGTTGGTGAGCACCAGCGGCCAGGCAAGTGCCACGGTTGCACGAATCTCGTCGCGCCAGAGGCGCCTGAAGGTCCGTTGCTGGAGCATCCTAGCCGATTAGGGTCCAAACCCAACCACCGCAACGGTCGGCACGCAGAGCGCGTGCCGCGGTGCGATTCCTCTGGAACACGGTGCCCGCCTGCCCCATCTAGCCGGAATGATACCCTTATCGATCCTCGATCTCGCGCCCATCGTCGAGGGCAGCAACGCGGCGGCGGCGCTCCATAACGCGCTCGACCTGGCCCAACACGCCGAACGCTGGGGCTATCGGCGCTTCTGGATGGCGGAGCATCACAATATGCCTTGGGTCGCGAGTGCGGCGACCGCCGTCGCCCTCGCTCATATCGGCGCAGGCACGTCGACCATCCGAATCGGCGCGGGCGGAATCATGCTTCCCAATCATGCGCCGCTCGTGATCGCCGAGCAGTTCGGCACGCTGGAATCGCTCTATCCGGGCAGGGTCGACCTCGGCCTGGGCCGCGCGCCGGGCACGGACCAGGCCGCCGCCTACGCGCTGCGTCGGAACCTGCAATCGGACGAGGGCCAGTTCCCGCGCGACGTGGTCGAGCTGATGAATTATTTTCAGCCCTCCGAGCCGATGCGCGTCCAGGCATTTCCGGGCCATGGCCTCAAGGTCCCGATCTGGATCCTCGGCTCGAGCCTGTTCGGGGCCCATCTGGCCGCCGTCCTCGGTCTGCCCTATGCCTTCGCTTCGCATTTCGCCCCCGCCCAAATGGACGAGGCGCTCGACGTCTATCGAACCCGGTTCAAGCCGTCCGGCCAGCTCGACAAGCCTTATGTCATGCTCGGATTCAACGTGTTCGCCGCCGAGACCGACGAGGAGGGACATTTGCTCGCCACGTCGATGCAGCAGGCGTTCGTCAATCTGCGCAGCGGCCACCCGCGGCCGCTGCCGCCGCCGGTAGCGGGCTATGGCGACAGCTTGGGACCTGCGCAGCGGTCGATGATCGAGAATTTCCTCGTCAACTCGGCGATCGGCGCCCCCGCCACCGTGAGATCGGCGATCGAAGCGTTCATCGCGCGCACCGCTGCCGATGAGCTGATGATCACGTCGCAAATCTACGATCACAGCAAGCGCCTGCGCTCGTTCGAGATCGCCGCAGGCCTGCTCGAGGGTCGGCCCGCCGCCCGCGAAACGCCCGCGCGGCAAGAGGCCTAGCCGTCCCCCGCAATGGCCTCCAGGCGGGAGGTTATGGCTTCGACATCGCCCGCGAGCATGACGATCTTGTGTCGCGACGTCTGGCCCGAGCGGATCGTGACGTGCGAGGTCGCCATCCCGAGCGATTTTGCGAGAAATATGCAAAGCGCCTTGTTGGCCGCGCCGTCCGCCGGCGGCGCGGCGAGCTTGACAGCGAGCGCGCGCCGGCCGTCGGCGCCGGTCACGAGTCCGGCCAAGGCGTCGCGCTTCGCCCTGGGCGTTACCCGCACGGCGAGGCGCACCGCGCCCTCCTCTCGGACGAAAGGCGGCATCGCGACCGGTCGCTTCGCGGATCGCAGCCTATCGCGCATCGGCAACGGGCCATTGCCCGCGCGAGCAGGTTGATGCGGAGAGCGGTTGATCATCGTCCATCGGCTCGGATAAGGCGCGGCCCATGACCAGCGACACGATCCCACACCCGCCGCCGTTCGAACCCGTCAAACTCAAGCCCCTTCCGTTGCTGATCTTCAGCTCGCGATGGCTGCAGCTGCCGCTCTATGTCGGCCTGATCGTCGCGCAATGCGTCTATGTCTTCCTGTTCCTCGACGAGTTGCGGCACCTCGTCCTGCACAGTTTCGAGTTTTCCGAACAGCAGATCATGCTGGTGGTGCTCGGGCTGATCGACGTCGTGATGATCTCGAACCTCCTGATCATGGTGATCGTGGGCGGCTACGAAACCTTCGTATCCCGCCTGGGGCTCAAGGGCCATCCGGATCAGCCCGAATGGCTGAGCCACGTCAATGCGGGCATATTGAAGGTGAAGCTCGCGATGGCGATCATAGGCATTTCCTCGATCCATCTGCTTCGCACCTTCATCGAGGCGGGCGCGCTCGGCCAGCCTCACGGCCGCATCAGCGAAGCTGCGATCCTGTGGCAGACGGTCATCCACATGACCTTCATCGTCTCCGCGCTGGGCATCGCGATGGTCGATCGGATGACACAGCAGAAGAATTAGCTAGGGTCCGGACCCATTACCCGCAATGGTCGGGACGGAGCGTATTTTGGCGCACGGCAAGGAGCGACGAGGGAGCGATGAGGATTCATCGTGACCGAGGAGCGACGCCGCAGTGCGCCAAAAGACGCCCGCCCCCTTCGG
>DATFHP010000156.1:0-10393 GCA_035248285.1 Allosphingosinicella sp.
CGCTCGGCGAAACGCGGGTCTTCGGCGATATCGGGACGCTCCATGGCCCGGCAAAGTCCGTCCCACGCCTGGGTCAGGCCCGCCAGCTGGAAGGAGATCATGCCGTCGGCGCAGCGCATGATGAAGGCCTGCGACATGGACGCCCGAAAGTCGGGCTCCATCGCCACCCCGCCGTCGGTGTAGAAGGAATGAAAGTCGGGCACGAACCCGATCGACGCGTCGACCATGGTCACGTCGACGCGCGATCCCTTGCCGCTCACCTTCCGGCCGTAGAGCGCCGCCATGATCGCGACCGCCGCCTGCAATCCGGTCGCCTGGTCGGCGAGCGTGGGGCCGCGAAGCTTCGGCTGGTCGGGATCGACGAATGTGTAGAGGATACCGGACAGCGCCTGGCCGACGGTGTCGAACGCAGGCCGGTCGCGATAGGGACCATCGGCGCTGAAGCCAGCCACCGAGCAGTAGATGAGGCCCGGGTTCAGTTCCTTGAGAGCCTCATAGCCGAGTCCCAGGCGATCCATCACGCCGGGACGAAAATTCTCCAGCACCACATCGGCCGATGCCGCCAGGCGGCGGAAGATGTCCCGCGCCTCGGGCTTTTGCAGGTCCAGCGCGACGCTCTTCTTGTTCTTGTTGTAGGATCGGTAATGGATGCCATAGTCCTGGATATCCTTTCCGCCGACATAGCTTCTGAAAGGATCACCGCTTCCGATGCGTTCGATCTTGATGACATCGGCACCGAAATCGGCGAGTTGCTGGCCCGCGAAGGGACCGGCAATATATTGCGTCAGCTCGACGACTTTGATGCCCTTGAGAGGACTATCAGAAGCATATCCAGAGATAGGGTCACTCGACATCTATTTCTCCCATGGCTGGCCCTTGTCTTGCGGGCATCTCAACTCGGCAGAAGGTCGCCTCGCGCAGGAATTGACATTGGCGGTGCGGCTCTCTCTATTTCCGCACTCGAACATCAGCGGCGGCATTATCGCCGTCATCCTGGCGCGATCATACTCCTTCGGCAGCCTCGATGGAATGATTGACTAATGTGAGTAGCTTGACATTGTCAAGTTCTCCGCTAGCATGAACCGAAATCGGAACAAGCTGCAATCGGTCGGGAGCCGCAGGCACGGCACGCGCTCCCTCACGAACGGAATAGGAGAGTGATCGATGATGACGCGCGAAGACAATGACTTTCTCTGCCGTGTTGAACCGGGCACTCCCATGAACGCCGCGTTCAAACGCTATTGGCTGGTTGCCGGCCTGTCGCGCGACTTTCCCGAACCCAATAGCGACCCCAGGCGCACCACCCTGCTGGGCGAGGATTATGTCCTGTTCCGCGACAGCAAGGGGCGCATCGGCTGCCTTCGCGAACTATGCTGCCATCGCGGCGCATCCCTGTGCCTCGGCCGGATCGAGGAAGGTGGGCTCCGCTGCATTTTCCACGGCTGGAAATTCGACGTCGATGGGACGATCATCGACATGCCGAACGCAACCGATGATCGTTTCATGAAGCGATATCGGCAGCCGGCCTTTCCCGTCGTCGAAAAGGGCGGCCTCATCTTCGTCTATCTCGGCCCGGCCGAGGAGAAGCCGGATTTCCCGAACTGGCGCTGGCTCGATTTCGCGCCGGAAAAAATGTTCGTGGCGCCCGTCATGTATCACACCAACTATATCCAGGCGATCGATGGCGGCGCCGACTCCTCGCATCTGACGACGCTGCACCAGGACGCGCTGAGCCGTTCGCATCCCGCCGCCGACAACAGCGTCTTCCAGCGCATCATGGCGGACGCGGCACCCCGCTTCGACACCTATCCCACGGATTTCGGCCAGTTTTCCGCCGCTTTCCGGACGATCACCCGGGCTGATGGCAGCGCCTACGAAACGTGCAAGACCTCCGTCTTCGCCGCGCCTTCCACGGTGATCACCAACGGCGCCTATCCCGACCAGGGGACCTTCGCCTTCTTCACCCCGATCGATTCCCACCGGACCGTCGGCTATATCGGCAATTATGACAGCGCCTGGACGACCCCGGAAGAGCCGCTGGCCGCGATGCGCTTCATGAGCATCGATCCTGAAACGCTTGGCCGGCTCGGCTTTTCGCCGGAAACGTTCGACAATCCTGACAAGGCCAACCGCGACAATAATTGGTATCAGGACCGCGAAGGCATGCGCAACGGCCGCTTCACCGGCATGCCGCCTTTCATTCCGGAGGACGTCATCGTCGCGGAATCGATGGGGTCGATCTATGATCGCACCCAGGAAAACCTCATCCCGGCGGATCAGGTCGTGGTTCGGATCCGGCGCATCCTGATGGACATGGCCCGCGACGTCCAGGCCGGCCGCAAGCCCATCGGCGTGCGCTCGGCGGTCGACTATTCCAAGATCTGCGTCGGCGAAGGCGCGGTGGAAAAGGACCAGAATTGGGCCGAAGTCACCCTGCCGGCCGAATTCGTGCGACGCGAACAGATCGAGGCATAGCCCCGCCTGAAGAGGCTTGGATCGGCACGGAGTATTTCATGAAGGATTTTGACAACAAGGTCGCCCTGGTCACAGGATCGGCCTCCGGCATCGGCTTCGGCATCACGCGCTCGCTGGCGGAGCGAGGCGTGTCCGTCGTGATGCTCGACATCGAACAGGCGGCGCTGGATGCCGCGGTGGCCGAACTGTCGTTCACCGGCGCGAGCCTTCTGCCCCTGGTGGTCGACGTCGCCAACCGCGAGGCGATGTATGCGACCGCGCGGACGGTACGGGAAACCTTCGGCCGGCTCGACATCCTCGTCAACAATGCGGGCGTCGCCTATAATGTCAAACCGCTGCATGAGACGCCCGACGAGGCGATCGACTGGAGCGTCAATGTCAATCTCTTCGGCGTGCTCAACGGCATCAAGGCGTTCGTTCCGCTCATCATCGCGGGCGGCGAAGGCGGCCATGTGGTGAATACCAGCTCGATCGGCGGCTTCCAGGTTCGCAAGAACCCCAATTGGCACCAGGGCCTCTATGCTGCGACGAAATATGCCGTGACCGCCCTTTCCGAAGGGCTGCGGCTCGACCTGGAGGATCAGGATATCGGCGTGTCGGTGCTCGCCCCGGCGGCGGTCGCGACCAATATCCTGACGTCGGACCGCAATCGCCCCGGCCGCTTCGGCGGCCCCACGACCGGCAGCCAGTCGGCACTGTTCGCCGACATGTTCAAGCAGACCGGCCTCGCGCCCGAAGCCGTCGGCGAACGAGTCATTCAGGCGATCGTCGACAATGAACTCTATATCTTCACCCATCTCGACACGCAGAGCTGGCTGGAGGAGCGCCACCGGAACATCGAAGCCGCCTTCGACGCCACCCGGACCTATCTCGACTCCCTAAGTGCCGTCTCCTGAAGCGCGCCCTTCAGGAAAGTTGCGCGCGGATCGCGGCAAGATCGAACAGGACCCAGATCTCCGCGATCTTGCCGTCCCGGTAGGTATAGAAGACCAGTTCCGTCACGGCCACCGCCTTCCCGTTCGGTTCGACCCCCAGCCATGGCGCGCGGGGCGTGCCCGTCGTCTGGTTGCGCACGGCCAGCTTGGTTCCGCTCGTCACCAGGTCGACCAGCTCCCACCGAAAATCCGGCACCGCTTCGAGGAGCGCGAACAGGCGGGCGGCAAATCCGGCGTGGGAGATTGGCTGGCCGTTCAACAGCAACGGATCCTGGAGAAATTCCCCAAGCTCGTCGAACTTTCGCGCGTTGCACCGGGCAAGATATCGCCGATAGAGGCTCTCAAGGTCGGACATGACGCTTCTCTCTCCCTGTCTGGCGCACCCTCAATAGGGATGCCCCTCCCTCAACCAGCTGGCGTAGCTCTCCAGCGCCTGTTCGATCGTATAGAGCGGAACATAGCCGGCATCCTCGCGCGCCCGGCTGATGTCCAATATGGCGTTCGGCCAGTTGTCCGGCCCCGTCCCCTCCTCCATCCGCACCTTGAAGCCGGGGAAAACGGAGGCGGCGGCTTCCGCGAACCGCCGGTTGGTCACGTCCTGGCCGCCGCCCACATTATAGCTCTTGTGCTTCAGGCCCGGCGCGTTGTGGATCAATCGAACAGCCCGCGCGCAGTCCTTCACGAAACAGAGATCGGTGGCATGGTCATCGCTGTAGAAACGCGGCAGCCCCGGAATGTCGAGCGGCGCCGACCGCTTGCTGACCGCCGCATGCACCAGTTGCGCGGGCCAATGGCGCAAGGTGCGGTAGAGCGGTCCGTAGATGCTGCCGAGGCGAAGGCTGATCAGATCCGTCCGACCTGCCCCGGCCAGATATTGGCCCAGCAGTTCTTCGGCTTTCTTGAACGCCTCGATCGGATGAGACGGCTCGATCCGGACGGGCATATCCTCGATGAACGGCCCTTTGAGCCCCATATAGACCGCGATCGAACTGGCTATCGACACCCGGCGGGCGCCGGTGATCCGCGCCGCTTCCATGATGTTGAGAAGGCCGGCCATGTTGATGCGATATTCCTCGATCGGGGACATCGCGCCGATCGGCGGTCCGGCAAGATGCACGATGCTGTCGATCGCATGCCGCCTGCACAGGTCGATGACCGCGTGGGGGCTTGCCACGTCGAGCGCTTCGATCGTCAGGCCACGGCCGACGGCGGCTGCCAGAAAAGGCGCGACCTGCTCGCCGCCGAAACGGGTCGCGACGACCTTTTCCTCATGATCCAGAAACTCGCGAACGACATGCGAGCCGATGAAGCCCAGGCCTCCTGTCACCAATATCGTCAACGCACCACTCCTGTCCTATTCCACTCCGCACCGTCGCGCGGAAAAATCATGCAGCGTTTCCAACTCGGCCAAGGCCGGCGCCACCGCCTCGGTCAGTTGGCCGACCCCGACCAGATAGCGGGGCTTGGGATCGGCATCGGTCGCAGCGGCGATCGTCGCGTCGACGACCGAACCGACATCATCAAGAATATCGGCCGCCCGGGCTGTCCGGACGGCCTGGAGCGCATCTGCAATCCCCTGATAGGGTTCGGTCATCACCATCGGCGCCTTGCCCATGATCGCCGTCCTGAACTGGCCCGGCAGGATCGATGGCGCCCGCACGCCGAAGGGCCGCCCTTCGATGTCCACCACCGCGCTCACGCAATCCAGCGCGTGCTTGGACGCGCAATAGATGCCGAGCAACGGCGTGGAAATGATCGTGCCGACCGCCGTCACATTGACGATCCTGCCGCCGCCCTGCGCGCGCATGACGGGAAGCACCGCCTGCATCAATGCGAGCGGACCGAAATAATTGGTTTCGAAGATCCGGCGCGACAGATCATCCGGTGTATCTTCGATGGCAGCCGTGACGACAATGCCGGCATTGTTGACCAATGTATCGATACGCCCATGGCGGCGCAGGACATAATTCACCGCAGAACGACGCGAAGAATCATCCGTGACGTCGAGGCGAACACAATCAATATCACCACCTTGCCTGATCGCCTCGGAAGCCGCCGATGGATCGCGCATGGTAGCGACAACTGTGTCACCTCGCGCCGCGAACGCCAATGCGATCGCCTCTCCAAATCCGGAACTGCAACCCGTTATGACACGCACAGGTGCGGGCACCGCTTTCTCCCCTCATGATCCTGTCCAGCGAATGGGCGCTATGCTTGACAATGTCAAGATTCTTTGTATGGTCCTAATTCCAGCACATGCAAAACCGCGCGCTCAGCTCTTTTGAGCGCCATAATTTGGAAGAGGAGACTCTCGTGCAATTCGGTATTTTCGATCATTGCGAGCGCTCCGGCCGCCCTCCCGCACAGACCTATCAGGAGCGTTTCGCTCTGGCACAGCGGGCGGAAGAGGCTGGGTTCTACGCCTATCATCTTGCCGAACATCACGGCACGTCCCTGTCCCTTGTGCCGTCGCCCAACCTTTTCCTGGCGGCCCTCGCGCAAAAGACCAGCACCCTCCGCCTCGGCGCGCTCGTCTATCTGCTGCCGCTCTATGATCCCTACCGGCTGGCACAGGAAGTGTGCATGCTCGACCATCTGTCCGACGGCCGGGTGGAACTGGGGATCGGACGGGGCGCCAATCCCATCGAACTGGGCTTTTTCGGCTATGATCCGGCGACCGCCAAGCAGCGCTTCGAAGATCTCTACCCCCTGTTGATGCAAGGTCTGGTCGACGGCCAGATGACGCGCCAGGGGCCGAAGGGCACGATCGAAGCGCCCATTGACAGCCGCCCGCTGCAGAAGCCCTATCCGCCGATCTGGTATCCGAGCGCGGGCGGCGGCGCCCAGCTCGTCTGGGCCGCGCAGCAGGGCTTCCACACCATCCTCAACGGCCCCCTGGAAAATTGCGCTGAAGCATCGAAGCTGTTCAGGGACAATTTCCAGCCCGGTCCCCACGGCCTGCCGCCCAAGATCGGCCTTACCCGCTATGTCTATGTCGCGGACACGGACGGGGAAGCACTTCAGCGCGGCGAGGCGGCATTGCGCTATCATCGCGCCAATCTTCTCAAACTCGCAAATCAGGCCGGCTTCACCATTGCCTCGCCGGTCATCCCGCCCGACAATATTGCCGATGCCGTGCGCGAAGGCTGGGCGGCAGCCGGCAGCCCGGCGACCGTGCGTGAGCAGATCGCGGCCATGGCCGAACAGGTCGACATCAACTATTTCGTCTTCGCGCCGATGATGGCCGACCTTCCGCTCGAATGGGGGCTGCGGACGATCGACATCTTCCGCGACGAGATCATTCCCGCCTTCGCTGAAACGGAACTGGTTCGCGCGACGGCCTGACGCTCCCCGGGCCGGACAGGGACTCGTTTCGCCGTGAGCGTCGGCGAAGCGAGTCCCCACGGTTCCTGCGACTAGTGAATATGATCAAAATCTGCCGCCAGGATGATGCGGGAAATGACGCTTGTCGCCCCGAAAATACAAGGTTGATAGCCGAGGATGACCGAACCGCTTTTCCCCGCCAGAATTGTCGCCATCGAACTTGCCGCCGAGGATATCCTGTCCTTCACCCTGCGTCCGATCGACGGCGCGCTGCCCGATCGCATCGACCCGGGCAGCCATGTCGACGTTCATCTGCCCAACGGGATGATGCGCAGCTACTCGCTGTCCAATGGATCGGAGCATCGCCAGGGATATCGCCTGACCGTCGCGCGCGACGCCAACAGCCGTGGCGGCTCGGCCTATATGCACGACAAGCTGCGCGTCGGCGAGATCCTGGAAATCAGCAAGCCGCGCAACAATTTCAGACTGGCGGAGGACGCCGCACTCTCCGTGTTTTTCGCTGGCGGCATCGGCGTGACGCCGTTCATCCCGATGATCACGCGCCTCAGTCAGCTCGGCAGAGCATGGCGCCTCTATTATTGCGTGCGCAACCGCGAGCGCGCCGCGCTCTCCGCTGAAATCGCGCAACTGGCGGCGGATGGAAATGGGGAGTTCGTGTCGCATTTCGACGACAGGGACGGCCTGTTCGATCTGCCGGGAACGATCAACGCCTTGGCCGCTGACGTTCATCTCTATTGCTGCGGCCCGACCGCCATGCTCGATGCCTTTCGCTCCAGCGCCCAGCAGGCCGGACTGGCGAGCGAGCAGATCCATTATGAATATTTCAGTTCGGACGTGGAGAGCGCGACCGAGGGCGGCTTCACTGTCGTCCTCAACCAGTCCGGCGCGCAAATCATGGTCCAGCCGGGCCAGACCATCCTGCAGGCCCTGGTCGACCATGGCGTGGAGATGTCCTATTCCTGCGAGGAAGGCATTTGCGGCGCGTGCGAAACCCGCGTGATCGAAGGAACGCCGGACCACCGTGACATGGTGCTGACCGACGCGGAAAAGCGGGCGAACAAGACGATGATGGTCTGCTGCTCGGGCGCCAGATCAGCGCGTCTGGTGCTCGATCTATAGTTCCCGACGGACCTATGGGGGCAGGAACGCTCGCTCACAGCCGCCGCCCAAGGAAGGAGGAGGACGAAACCCCTGCCCCTTCCCATGGTCAGTGGAACACCGACCCCCCATCGGCGGTGATCGTCTGGCCGGTGACGAAAGCGGAATCGGCACTGGCGAAGAAAAAGATCGCGTTGGCTACATCTTCGGCCGTGGCAGCGCGCTTCAGCACGCGACTGGACATGGCGAATTCCTGGAAATGCCCGGTGATGTGATCGGCCGACGCGACGCTTTCCGTCATCGTCAGGCCGGGCGACACGCAATTCACCAGGACATTGTCATTGCCGAATTCGGTGGCAAGCGATCGCGTCATCGACAGGATCGCCCCCTTGCTCGCGATATAGTGCAGCATCCCCGGCGCGCCCTTGAAGGCCGTTCCCGACGCCAGATTGATGATGCGCCCCCATTTGGCGCGGCGCATGTGCGGCGAAACGGCACGACACATGCGAAACACGCCGAGGACATTGACGTCATAGACGCGCTGCCAATCGTCGATCTTCTGCTCCTCGAAGGGCGTGGGATGCAGTTCGGCCGATATGGCGGCATTATTGACAAGAATATCGATGGAGCCGAAACGCGCCAGCACCTGCTCGACGCCCGCCGCGACGCTGGCATCGTCGCGCACGTCGATCGTCAGGGCCATCACGTCGGGATAATCCTGCCGCAGCCGCTCGGCGGCTTCCTCATGCCCCTTGATATCGGCGATGACGACCTGCGCGCCTTCCGCCGCGAACCGTTCCGCCGCCGCATAACCGATGCCATAGGCAGCGCCCGTCACCACGGCCGTCCGGCCTTCCAGCCGCCTTGCTTTCAGTTCCACCCTATTTCTCCATTCATGCCAGCGACGACCGATAGACCCGGTCGAGCAGGTTCAGCAGTTGCTTATATTCCTTGTCCGACAGGGCCGTGGCATAGGAGCGGTCGAGGTCGTCGGCCCAGGCGCCTTGCTTGACTTCCTCTTCGCCCTTGTCGGTAATCCAGAGGCCGATGCGCTTGCCCGGCTCCTCGCGCCGCTCGATCCAGCCCTGCGCCACCAGGTCCTTGATCATGTTGGCCATGTTCGATTCCTGGATCTGCAGGATCCGGGCGGCGTGACCCTGGCGGATGCCGGGATTGCCATGGACCAGCCGCAGGGCGGAAAAGACCGCCGGGCTGACGCTTAATCCGCCGGCGCCCCGCAAGCGCTCGTTGATCTGCACCTGAACGACGCGCGTGAGGAAGCCCAGGGACTTCGTCACGGGCGCCAGCGCATATTCGACTTCGCCCACCAGCGTCTTGATCGCTATCAACTCTCTGCCCCGCCTCTCAACCCGAATGATCGTCGCCCAGCGTCTCCTCAAGCAAAGCCTTCATCGCCGCCCAGGACCGCCGGTCCGCACCCGCATCATAGCGCGCAAAATCGGGCCGTCCCCAGCTATCGGCGCGCCAGTTGGTGAAAGTGTGGTAGACCCCGCCATAAAGATGCAGCTGCCAGTCGACGCCCGCGTCGCGCATTTCCGCTTCGAACGCGGACCGTTCCTCGGCCGGCACGCCCGGATCCTCGCTGCCGATGCAGGCCAGTATCTTCGCGTGGATCCGGCCCTCGGCGGGCGGATAGGAGGAAAAGAGGCTGCTGTGGAAGCCCACCACCGCCGCCAGCGGCGCGCCAAGCCGCGCCATTTCAAGCGCCAGCCGCCCGCCATAGCAGAAACCGATGGCCGCGATCCGTTCGCCATCCACCAGCGGATGGTCGGACAGGGCTTTGAGCGCCGCATGACCCCGGGCACGCGGCCGGTCGGGTTCGGCGTAGAAGCGCGCCAGTTCCGCCATGGCAGGCTCCGGGTCAAGCACCTGCTGCTCGCCGTGCAGGTCGGCGGCAAAGGCCGCATAGCCCAGGCCCGCGACCATTTCGGCGCGTTCCAGCACATGATCGCCATAGCCGAAAATATCCGGCAGGACGAGCACGCCCGGAACCGGGCCCGGCTTGTCCGGCAGAATGAGCGTGCCGGTCAACGGCACGTCAGCCTGGTAATCGATGCTCTCGCTTCTCATCGTCATCCTTCTCCCCTCGGCCCGCTGTCCTTGCCTGACAGCTTCCGGTCGCCGTCACGCCGTCGCCTTGCCAGCCTCCGTCGCGAAACCGATTTCCGCAAGCACTTCGGCGCTGTGCTCGCCCAGCAGCGCCGCCGGGCGCTGCGGCGGCCCGCGTTCGCCGTCGAACCGCGCGGCGCGGCGCATCAGGGTGACGGGGCCCGCGACCGGATGCTCGACCGTTTCGAACATCTGCGCATGGCGCACGCCTTCATTTTCCAGCACCTCGGGAATCCGCAGCACTTCGGCGACCGGGACATCGGCGGCGACCAGCCGCTCGACCCATTCGGCGCGGCTATGTTGCGCGAAGATCGGGCGAAGCTCGTCGATCAGCACGTTCCAATTGTCGATCCGCACGGGGCGCGGCTTGAAGCGGGCGTCGTCGACGAAGTCCGGCCGGCCGATCGCCT
>DATFHP010000157.1:0-22614 GCA_035248285.1 Allosphingosinicella sp.
ATCGACCCTATGGCGCGTTGCTGATGGATGTGCCCGTCCCGAACGAAGCGGCGCTGTAAGCGCCGCGCATTGCGCCAGCCCAGGCTTGCCGGCGGATACGCACGGGCTGTCTCCCGACCTCACATATTGGAGTGGACTCACATCATCACAAATGTGGGTCCATTTGCGGGTCTTGCGGCTTCAGCCGCCAACGCGCGGTCGCGCGGACGCCAGCGGCTCGTGAATCGGATCATATCCATAGACCCAGATCGGATCTGTTTCAGCTTTCAGCCAGCGATTGAGCGATGATTCTACCTGCACCGCGGAAGCGCGTTCACGTCGACTCGCCTCATATTGTGCGAATGCGGAGGCGAAGTCGTGAGGTTCGTTGGAGAGGAGACACCGCGCCAGCACCGCGCCGTCTTCCATGGCCATCGCGGCGCCTTGCCCCATGTGCGGACGCATCGGGTGACAGGCGTCGCCCAGCAGCACGATTCGCCCGCGGCTCCACAATGGGAGAGGCTTGCGTTCGAACATGCCCCATTTGGTCGCCTCGGGTGCAGCGCCGACGATGCGAATCAGATCGGGATGACAATCCTCGAACGCAGCGCGAAGAGCATTCATATCGCCGTCGACAAAGGACCGTTCGCTTCGCCACTCCGCCTCCGGCACATCGGCCACGAAATAGACCGTGTCTCGCTGCCCATTCAGAAAATATACCATCACGCTGCGGCCGATGCCCCACCATTTGGCTACGTCGTCCAGTCGAAGATCGCCGAGAGCGGCCGTCGGATAAGCGGCGCGATAGCAGACGATCCCGGTGTAAGCCGGTCGCTCGGCGCCCATAAGCAGTTCGCGCACTTTCGAATTGAGTCCGTCGGCTCCTGCCACGATATCGGCGACCGCGTGGCTGCCGTCTGAGAACGCCAGCCGAAGCGATGATCCCGTTTCGGACACAGCGACGAGGCGTTTGTCGAGAGCGTAATTCTCCTGCGGTACGAGGCCGGTCAGCAGCGCATGGAACTTGCCCCTGTGCACAGTCGCATAAGGCGCCCCGTATCGGTCCGTGGCGAACTGCGCGCGGAACAACTCCTCGCCCGTGACCGCATCGCGGCTGATCCAGGCATCGGGAAGATTCGCAATGGCGAGCAATGCCTGCTCCAGTCCAAGCGCGCGCATCACTTTGACCGCGTTCGGGCCCAGATGAATGCCTGCGCCAAGCGCAGTTAGCGCAGGCGCCTGTTCGTAGACCGTCACGTCATATCCGGCCGTGATCAGCATCGCTGCCAAGGTTGTGCCGCCAAGGCCGGCGCCGACCACGGCCACATGGATCTTGCCGCGTTCGCGCCGGCCGGTTTCGCCTGCCAGCTCCGCCAGTGAAATTCCATCCAACGGCATTATCGCCCACCGAGCAATCGGCGCTCCAACAGCGCCTGCATGTCGCGGCGGCCGTCGGCGATCACCAGAACGAAGACCTTGCTGGCGGCAACCCGATACATCAGCCGATACGGCCGAAGCAGGACTTGCCTGAACTCCCTGATACCGAGCGTATCGAGCTCCTTGGGTATGTCGCCGCGCAACGGAAGGCGCTCAACGGTGTCGATCTTCTCCAGAAAGACCTCGAGGAAGGCTTCGGCATCATCGATTGAGCGGTTCTGAGCCAGATAGTCGTAGATCGCCTCGAGATCGTCCTCGGTACCCTGTGTCAGTGCGACATCGAACCGTGCTTGCTCCATTATCGAGTGGACGCCTTCGCGCGCAGCCGCTCAACGACGGTGCGTGCAGGCTTGGTCCTGCCTGCTTCGACATCCTGATTGCCAATGGCAATCAACTTCAGGAGGGCGAGCGTTTCTTGCGTCTGCTCGAACGAAGCGACATCCTGGATCACCGCCTTCGCCTCCCCATTCTGAGTGATGATCATCGGCTCCCGCCGCTCGGCAAGGTTGAGCAACACCTCAGCGGCGTTCGCCTTCAGATAGCTGATAGGTTTGACCTGGACGGAATAGCGCATGGGGGGACTCCTGGAGACTGAATTCGGACCGAATATAGTCTTATGCTGGCTTGGATACAATCCACCCGTGCCAGGCATGTTATCGGGATATGGCGCAATCATTGTCACATTGCCGCCGCGGTGTGGACGAGCGCTTGCCGCGACGACGACGTTGCCGTCATCGGTTTTGGACCCCTAATCGTTGCGCGGATGTGCGGGATAGCGGCTATCAGGCGACGGCCTGCAATCCCTTCCGTTGGATGATGGACAGCAGCCGTAGGGCCGGACCGCCCGGCCGCTTCACGCCGCGCTCCCAATCCGACACGAGGTTGCGCGAGACGTTGAGATAGGCGGCGAATACGGGTTGCGAAACATGCTCGCGCTCACGGATGGCGCGGATTTCATCGCCCGCCAACATGGGCGCCGCGGCCAAGCACGCTTCGTCAAAGGTGCGCAGCGTCGCACGCGACACCACGCCCGCCTCGTGCGCGTTGCTCATCATTTCGTGGACCGCGCCGGCGATCTCGCTGCGATAGCCCTTCTCAGTCTTCGCGCTCATCCTCGATCTCCACCAGCGTTCCAGACGCCACCAATTGCACCAATTCCTCGCTGCTCCACATCAGCGCTTCGGTCGCCGCATCGCGCAACAGTGCCAAGTCCGCCTTCGATATATTGGCCTGCTTGGCTTTGGCGAAGCCGAAGGCGAATATCGCGCGGTCGCCCTGCCGGAACAGGATCAAAGTGCGATAGCCACCCGATTTACCCTTCCCGGCCGCGCCACCCGCTGCTTGATGACGCCGCCGCCAAGATCGGCATCGACCAGCCCGCTTTCCGCGCGCTGTATCGCTTCCCGTAGCGCCGAATCCGTCAGCTTCTCCTTGCGCGCGAAACGTTCGAACCAGCCATTCTTGAAAATGCGCGTGATGGCAGTCTCCCGCTTCAAAGAAAATATATAACACAAAGCGTTATATTTCAATGCGCAGCTGCGCTGCGTTCGTTGCAGCCGACGACGAACGTTGCCGTCATCGGTTTTGGACCCTAATCGTGCGTCGATGTGCGGGATAGCGGGTTGGTACAGGCGATCGGGGCGGCCGGTTCCCCAGGACGTCGTCGCGCGCCAGTGCGATCGGATCATCCATCGGGGGCCGGACGACAAAGGCTATTTCACCGACGGCGATTTCGGCTTCGGTATGCGCCGCCTCAGCATCATCGACATCGCCGGCGGGCATCAGCCGATGTTCACGCCGGACGGGCGCCACGCGATCGTGTTCAACGGCGAGATCTACAATCACCTCGACCTCAGGCCCGAACTCGAGGCCGCGGGCGCGCGCTTCACGACGCACAGCGACACCGAGACCCTGCTCGCCGGTTTCGTCCATTGGGGCGACGATGCGTGGCTGCGGCTCGAAGGCATGTATGCCGCCGCGGTCTGGGACATGGCGGAGCGGCGCCTGACGCTGGCGCGCGATCCGCTGGGGATCAAGCCGCTCTATCTGACCGAGCAGCAGGGCGGGATCGCCTTCGCCTCGGAAATCCGCGCCCTGCGCGTGCTTCCGGACCACCGCTTCGACGTCGACGATCGCGGCGTCCACGATTTCTTCACCTTCGGCCACGTCCAGACGCCGCGCTCGATCTTCCGCCAGGTGCGGAGCCTCGAGCCGGGCCATCTGCTGCGCATCGGGCCCGAGGGCGAGGCGACGGTGCGCGCCTTCTGGGAGCCGCGCTTCCGGATCAGGAACGACCTTGGCGAAGCGGAATGGATCGAGGAAACACGCGCCCGGGTGCGGCGCACCGTCGAGCAGCATATGCTCGCCGATGTGACGGTCGGCGCCTTCCTGTCCGGCGGCGTCGATTCGAGCGCGATCGCGGCGGCGATGACCCGGGTTTCGCGCCAGCCCGTCAAGGCGTTCACGGTGGGCTTTCCGCGCACCGCGATCGACGAGACGAAGGCGGCCGCCCGGATCGCCCGCCATCTCGGTTGCGAGCATATCGTGCTGCCGCTCGAGCCGGTGGCGGCCTCGGAGCTGCTTCCGGCGGTGCAGGCGGCCTTCGACGAGCCCTGCGCCGCCACCGCCGCGGTGCCGATCTGGCATCTCTCCCGGCTCGCGGCGGAGCACGTCAAGGTGGTGCTGTGCGGCGAGGGGGCCGACGAGATATTCGCCGGCTACAAGCGCCAGCGCACCGCGCTTTCGGCCGGGCGCTGGCGCGGCCTGGTCGGTGCGCTGGGCCCGTGGGCGGAGATGGTCGACCGGATGCCGGCGGGCGGATCGCCGCGCTGGAATTATCTGCGCCAGAACGCGCGCCGCTTCCGCGATGCGGCACAGCTGGGCAGCAGCTTCCAGCGCTTCTTCGCCGGCACCCAGATTTCGTCGCCATCGGTGCGCGAGCGCCTCTACGAACCCGCATTCCGCAAGCGGGTCGAGCAGGATGACATGTTCGCGCGGCTCGAAGCGGAATATTTCGCATCGCCCGAAGTGCGTCGTCTCGATCCGCTGCAGCAGTTCATGCTCGCGGATCTGACCGTGCATATGCCGGGCTCGCTGCTCAACCGTCTCGATCGCGGCAGCATGGCCCATTCGCTCGAGGCGCGCGTGCCCTTCCTGTCGCACGGTTTCGTCGATTGGAGCCTGACCATGCCGATGAAGATGAAGCTGCGCGGCACGACCGGCAAATATGCGCTGCGCAAGGCGGTCGAGCCCTGGTTGCCGAAAGGCGCGCTCGGCAGGCGCAAGCTGGGCTTCCAGCTGCCGTTCGCCGAATGGTTCCGCGGCGATTTCAGCGACTTCGTGCGTGAGGCTTGGCACGACAGCGGCGCCGTGCGAAGCGGCTACCTGAAAGTGGCAACGATCGATCGGCTCTGCGCCGAGCATCGCGCCGGCGTCGCCAATCACGGCCGCATCCTCTATGCGATCGCGATGTTCAGCTGCTGGTGGCAGGACGGGACGGCCCAGACCAAGAGCAAAGCGGCGTGACCCGCGTCCTGGCGATCCGAACATGCTGATCGATCTGCGCAAGGATCCGGATGCGTCCGCCCCGCCGGCCGACATATGTATCGTCGGGGCGGGCGCCGCCGGAATCACGCTGGCGCGCCGCCTGGCGCTGCGCGGGCACGCCATATGCCTGCTCGAAAGCGGCGGCCTCGATTTCGAGCAGGCGACGCAGGATCTCTACCGCGGCGACAATGTCGGCATGCCTTATTACGATCTCGATCAGTCCCGGCTGCGCTTCTTCGGCGGCACGGTGGCGATCTGGGGCGGGCGCTGTGCGTTGCTCGATCCGATCGATTTCGAGCGTCGCGACTGGGTGCCGTACAGCGGCTGGCCGATCGGTCGCGCCGATCTCGATCCTTATTATCGCCAGGCGCATACCATCTTCGAGCTGGGCGAATTCAACTACGAGCATGACGTCTGGGGCGCGCTGGGCGTGCCCTCGCCGGGCTTCGATCCCGATCGCATCGACGTCGCGCTGTGGCGCTTCGACGAGGTCATGGAGCGCTTCGCCGCCTCGCGCGCGCGCGATCTGATCGATGCGCCGAACGTCCGTGTCCTGCTCCACGCCAATGCGATCAAGCTGCAGGCCGGCGCGGATGCGCGCACCATCGCGCATGTCGAGGTACGCGCGCTCGGCGGCGAGCCGCGCCGCATCTCCGCGCGCCACTATGTCCTGGCGTGCGGCGCGATCGAGAATGCGCGGCTGCTGCTCGCCTCCGACGATGTCGAGGCCGCGGGGATCGGCAATCGGCACGATCAGGTCGGCCGCTTCTTCATGGAGCATCCCGCCGGCCGCATCGGCAAGGTCGAGACCGACCAGCCGTTCGAGCTTTGGGCCGCGTTCCAGAAACGGTTCATGCGCGCCGGACCGCCGCTTGCGCCGGCGATGCGGCTCGGCGATTCCGCACAGCGCGAGAGCGGGGCGCTCAACAGCATCGCGACGTTCAAGCTGCAGCGCGATCCGTCGCGCGGCGTCGCGCTGGGCAACAAGATCTACCATAATCTCAAACATTCGATTTCCCCCAGCCGGAGCGGCCGGGCGCTCGACCATGCCTATCGGGCGATCCGCGCATGGATCCACCGCGAGGTGCGCAACAGCGTCGAGCGGCTGCGTGCGCGGGCCGGACTGACCGGCCTCTATCTGATCACACGGGGCGAACAGGCGCCGAACCCCGACAGCCGGGTCCTGCTTTCGGCCGAGCGCGATACATTGGGCAATCGGCGCGCCGATCTCGATTGGCGGCTCAGCGCGATCGACAAACATACCGCCAAGATATTCGCGCAGACCTTCGATTCGGAGCTGCGCCGGCTCGGCAAGGGCAGCGTCGTCCCGAGCGATTGGCTCGACGATCCGAACCCGCAATGGCCGATCGATCATACCGTCGGCAATCATCCCTTCGCCAATTATCACCAGATGGGCGGCACGCGGATGAGCGACGCGCCCGCGCAGGGCGTGGTCGACAGGCACTGCCGCGTGCACGATTACGCCAATCTCCATGTCGCCGGCGGCTCGGTGTTCACCACCAGCGGCTGGGCCAATCCGACCCTGACCATCGTGGCGCTGGCTTTGCGGCTGGCGGACCGTCTCGACGGCCAGCTGGCAAAGGACTGACTTCAGCCGCAGGCCCAGCAGGGCGCGAAGGCGGTGACACGCACCAGCCAGTAGAGCAGCCCCGCGGCCGCACAGGCGAGGAGCACCGGCAACGGCCCGGCCTTGTAGCGGAAGATGGCGATCATCGCCGCGATCGACAGCAGCAGCGCCGCCGGGTCGACGCTTGCCGGCACGGGCAGGTCGAGCTGGACCGGGCCGGCGGCCATCGTCTCGACCCGGCCGAACAAGGTGTGGATGGCGAACCAGATCGCCAGGTTGAGGACGACGCCCACCACGGCGGCGGTGATCGATCTCAGCGCGCCGGCCAGCGCCCGGTTGCCGCGCAGCCTTTCCACGAACGGCGCGCCGAGGAATATCCACAGGAAGCAGGGCATGAACGTCACCCAGGTGGTGAGCATTCCGCCGAGCGTCGCTGCGATCATCGGCGGCAGCCCGCTCGCCTGGCGGAAGGCGCCCATGAAGCCGACGAACTGGGTGACCATGATCAGCGGCCCGGGCGTCGTTTCGGCCATGCCGAGGCCGTCGAGCATCTCGCCCGGCTTCAGCCAGCCATAGGTCTCGACCGCCTGCTGCGCGACATAGGCGAGCACCGCATAGGCGCCGCCGAAGGTGACGACGGCCATCTTGGAAAAGAACAATGCGATCTGGCTGAAGACATTGTCCGGGCCGAGCAGGCCCAGCAGCAGGAAGACCGGCGCCAGCCAGAGCAGCAGGAATATTGCCGCGACCCGCAGCGACCAGGCGATACTGGGCCGCGCATGTTCGGGAATCTCCTCGCCGAGCGCGGTGTCGCCGTCGGGCACCGCGAGGCCTTGCGATCCGCCATGTCCGCCGCCCGCGGGCGCGAAGGCGGCGCGCTCTGCCCGGCCGCCGGCATAGCCGATGATTCCGGCGGCGAGGATGATGAGCGGGAAAGGCACCGAAAAGACGAAGATCGCCACGAACGCCGCCGCCGCGATCAGGCGCATCGCATCGTTGCCGAGCGCCCTGCCGCCGATCCGCCGCACCGCGTCGATCACGATCGCGAGCACGGCTGCCTTGAGCCCGAAGAACAGCGCCGCGACCGGACCGAGCTGGCCGAAGCCGGCGTAGAGCCACGAAAGCACCATGATGGCCAGGAAGCCGGGCAGCACGAACAGGCCGCCGGCGATCAGGCCGCCCTTGGTCCGGTGCAGAAGCCACCCGATATAGGTGGCGAGCTGCTGCGCCTCGGGCCCGGGCAGCAGCATGCAATAGTTGAGCGCGTGCAGGAACCGCGCTTCGCCGATCCAGCGTTTCTCCTCCACCAATATCCTGTGCATGACCGCGATCTGGCCGGCCGGGCCGCCGAAGCTGAGGGCGGCGATCCGCGCCCATGTCCGAACGGCCTCGGACAAGGGGATCGAATGGCCCGATGACGATGGCGTTTGCGGTCTTGCGATGGCCGGTGCCCTCCGCGCGTGCTTCCGATTGCTCAGCGAAGCGTGAGACCCAGTCTTGGACCCGCTGCCGTCATGAGCAGATAGAGCAGCAGGGTGAGCAGGCAGCCCGCCGCCAACGCCGCCCAGAAGCCGTAGCCGTGCCGGAGCATCAGCGGAATCAGCAGGAACATCGGCAGCGAAGGCAGCACGAACCAGAAGGTTGCGCCGGCATGCGCCGCGAGCCGCACCGGATCGTGGGTGTCGCGCCACAGCCACATCATTCCGAGAATCGAGACCAAAGGCAGCGAGACCACCAATGCCCCGAAAGCCGGGCTTCGCTTGGCGATCTCGGAGACCAGGGCGACGATGATCCCCGAGATGGCGGCCTTGATGAGCAGATAGACCATGCGCGCCCCTCGTTTCGAATCTAGGCGCGCACTTTAGCGCGCGACCTTCAACCCTATCCAGACCGTCCGCGGCGTCGCGCGCTCGATCACGCCCGCGCCGGAGATGCCGGCCTCGACGCGCGCGTCGGCGAGATTTTCGGCGCGTGCCTCGATGCTGACGCCCCGCGCGATCGGGACGCTCGCCGCGCCGTCGAACGTCACGGCGTCGTCGAGCGTCTTCGTGCCGAGGTCGTCCTCATTCTGCTTCCCGACATAGCGGGCGGTCAGCGAAGCGCGGGCGCCGGCGACGGCCTGCCAGCTGAGCGTCGCCGAGGCGGCGTCGCGCGGCGTTTGCGCCGGGCGCCGGCCATCGAGCCGTGCCGCCGCGCCGCTGGCGCTGATCTTCGAGACGACATGCGAATAGCCCGCCGAGACGGTCCACGGACCATAGCCGAACGCGCCGTCCAGCTCGACCCCGCGGGCGCGGATCGCGTCGATGTTGCGGCGCTGGCTATACTGGCCGCCGGCGGCGACGAAGCCGACGCCGGGGAAGGTGCCGGGGCCGGTTCCCAGCGTCACATTGGCGATTCCGTCCTCCAGCCGGTTGGCGAACAAGGTCAGGCCGAGCTTCACGCTGGAAATCGGACGATAGTCGAAGCCGGCCTCGACCCCCTTGAGCCTTTCGGGCTTGAGCGTGGCATTGGCGGCGGTCGCGTCGATGCCGACGCGGAACGGCCGGTAGAGTTCGTTCAACGTCGGCAGCCGCCAGCCGAGATAGGCGGCGCTCCGCAAGGTGACCGCTCCTGCCGGGCGCCAGGCGAGTCCCGCGCGGCCGGTCGGGCGCCACCCGCTGCGGTCGGGGAAACGTGTATTGGTCAGCAGCTGGCCGGTCGCGAGCAGATTCTCGATGAGGAAGCCGTCCTCGATCTGCCAGCGGTCGATCCGGCCCGCCGCAGTCGCGGTCAGCGTCGCGGTCTTCCAGGTCGCTTCGGCAAAGGCGCCCAGCGTCTGGTTGGTGCCGCCGGCGCGCCGGCCGCGCGTGGGGGCACCGGCAACGAAGTTGGTGTGCTCCCTGGTCTCGCCCTCGTTGCGGCGCCAGTCGGCGCCGAGCCGAAGCTCGGCATTGTCGCCGAGCGGCGGCCGCAGCTCGAAGCGCGCGCCGATGCCGGTGGCCGGAACATTATATTGCTCGGACGATCGGCTGACGCTCGTCCGCGCCGCGTTGACGCTCGCGAAGCTGTTGTAGAAATCGCGGATCTGCACATAGCCGAGCGCCGACCACGGCCAGCTGCCACGGCCGACGAGGCGCAAGGAGGCGTCGGCGCCGGTGGTCCTGATGCCGGTGAAGGCGGTGCCGCGCTCGCGCTCGTCGCTGAACCAGAGGCCGTTCGCCTGCAGCTCGACGTCGCCCGACAGCGGCGCGACTCCGCGCAGCGCAATGCTGGCCTGCTGATAGGGCGATCGGCGGTCGACCGGCCCACGCTGCGGCTCGATCACCGGCACGAAGCCGTCGCCGCGGGCGTAGCCCGCCGATGCGAGCGCATAGCCGCCGCCGAGCCGCGTACCCAGGGCCGCGAAGGCATCGACGCTGTCGCGGCTGCCATAGGCCGCCTCGCCGTTTGCCCCTTCGATGTCGCTTGGGCCGGCGCTGGTCAGCGCGATCGTGCCGACCAGCGCGCCCGGCCCGTCGACGCCGCTGCCGCCGCCGCGCACGATTCGCGCGCCGGCGAGCCGCCGCGGATCATAGGCCGGCCAGAACAGCCAGCCTCCGAACGGATCGGTCTGGGGCACGCCGTCGAGCATGACCAGCACGCGGCTCGACGCATTGCCGCCGATGCCGCGCAGGCTCGCGCCCTGGCTGGTCGGATTGGCCGATCGCGCGTCCGAGCGGCGGAAATTCTGGAACCCGGGCACGTCGCGCAAAATGTCCTCGAGCCGGTTGCTGGCCGATCCGGTCATGCGATCGCGCTCGATCGTGGCGACGTCATAGACGTCGTCGCCGAGCCCCGGGCCGAGGCCGTGGCCGGTGACGACGATTTCCTCCTGCGGCTGCGCCACCGCCGGCGCGGTCGAAAGCAGAATCGTGGCGAGAAGCAGGCGGCGCATCATGGTGGCCCTTAGCGGGTCAGCACATGGCGGCGAAGAGTAAAAAAATAGTCGCTCCCCTCTCGCTTGCGGGAGGGGTTGGGGGTGGGCCGGCGCCGTGGCCACCCCCCCATGTGGCGCGCCTCATCCCTACCAGATCAGGCAATCACCAACATGCAAGGGGAGGAATTCAGCCCTGCCGCCCGCCGGCCCGGCGCCTGGCGCGGTTGGTCTTGGGGGCGCCGGCGGCGCCGAAGTTCGGGCGCCGGCTTTTCGGACGCCGTACGCGATTGCGCTCCCGCTGGTCGTCGCCCCGCTCCTGGCCCTGCGCGGGCACAATCGCGATGCGGTCGCGCTTGATCCGGTTGGCCTCGGCGAGGAAGTTCTGCGGCAGGGGCGCGACCTCGATGCGCTGACGGGTCAGCTTCTCGATGCCCTTGAGATAGGCGCGCTCGTCGTCGGCGCAGAAGGCGATCGCGATGCCGGTCGCTCCCGCCCGCGCGGTGCGGCCGATACGGTGGACATATTGTTCGGCGACATTGGGCAGCTCGAAGTTGATCACGTGGCTGACGCCCGACACGTCGATGCCGCGCGCGGCGATATCGGTCGCGACCAATATCCTGACCTTGCCCGATTTGAACTCGGCGAGCGCGCGCTCGCGCTGCGGCTGGCTCTTGTTGCCGTGGATCGCGTTGGCGGCGATGCGGTTGCCGGCGAGCAATTTCACCACCCGGTCGGCGCCATGCTTGGTGCGCGTGAAGATCAACGCGCGATCGATGTCGCCGCGCTCCAGCACCATGGTCAGCAGCGCCTGCTTTTCCGCCTGCTGGACGAAGGTCACATATTGCTCGACGCGCTCGACGGTCGAGGCGACCGGCGTCACCGCGACCTGCGCGGGATCGGTGAGGAAAGTGTCGGCGAGATCCTTGATCGCCTTCGGCATCGTCGCCGAGAAGAACAGGGTCTGGCGCCGGGCCGGAAGCATGCGGACGATCTGCTTCAGCGCATGGATGAAGCCGAGATCGAGCATCTGGTCGGCCTCGTCGAGCACCAGTATCTCGACATTCTGCAGGCTCAGACAGCGCTGTTCGATGAGATCGATCAGCCGGCCCGGCGTGGCGACGAGCACGTCGACGCCGCGGCTGACGTCCTGGCGGTTCTTGTTGATCGAGGTGCCGCCGAACACCGTCGCGACCGACAGATGGCTGAAGCGGGCATAGGCCCGCGCGCTTTCGGCGATCTGCGAGGCGAGCTCGCGCGTCGGCGCGAGCACCAGCATACGGCAGGTGCGCGGCTGCGGCCTCTTGTTGGAGGCGGTCAGCCGGTCGATCGACGGCAGCATGAACGCCGCCGTCTTGCCGGTGCCGGTCTGCGCGATGCCGAGCAGGTCCCGGCCCGTCAGCAATGTCGGGATCGCCTGCTCCTGGATCGGGGTGGATTGGGTATATTCCTTGAGCGCAAGCGCCTGGAGGACGGGCTGCGACAGCCCGAGTTGTTCGAATGACATAGTGAATTGAAACTCATGATGTGCGGCGGCCGCGCAGCCGAAATGGGCGCGCGGAACGCGGCGGGTTCTGCCAACCCGCGTGAAATGGGAAAGCCTTGGAAATGACGAGAGCAGAGCCGGCCCCGAAAGGAGCGATCACGCTGCAATGCTGCCTCGCTGCGGGGGCCTATGCATGCTGCAGCGCAAAAAGTCAAGCATTCACGACGCTGCACGTTGCGCAAGGGCGATTGGCTTCGGCCCGCACGGTCTCTATGAACGCGATTGTGAGCCACGCCCGTCGCATCAACGCACCTCCCGCCCTGCTGGCGCTGCTGATGCTGGCCCTGTTCCTCCGGCTATGGGTGCCGGCCGGCTATATGATAGCCCCCACGGCCGCGGGCTGGCCTGCGCTCACGCTCTGCCCCGGCACCACGGCGCCGGTCGCCGCTGCGCCGCATTACGCACATCATTCGGGCATGGCGCATCACGGGTCGAGCCATCAGCATGAGCCCGGGCACGATTCCAATGTCCCCTGCGCCTATTCGGCGCTGGCGGCGCCCGTCCTTCCGCCGTCGCCGCCTGCGATCGACCTCGCGGCCCTGCTTCCCACGGCGCCGCCGCTCGCGGCGCCGTTGCGCGCGCAATCCGTTCGAACGCTCGCCGCGCCGCCGCCGCCGGCGACAGGTCCGCCCCCCTTCGCCTGAATCCGCGCAGCCGCGACGGCTGCTTCGGTCCGTCATTCGGGGGAATTTTCATGGCTTATGTCCGATGCGCGCGCTCGTTCGCGCGCGCGATTTTCATTGCGGGTGCCGCCGCCGCGGGCGCGCGCGCTCATGCTGCCGACGAAGCCGCCGACCATGGCGGCGGCGAGCCGATCGTCGTCGTCGGCCAGCGCGGCGATTCGATCGAGCAGCCGCCGGCCACGGTCGAAAGCATCGATGCCGCCGGCATCGCCGCCACCGTCAACGTCATCAACACCGAGGATTCGCTGCGCTATTTTCCGAGCCTGCTGGTGCGCAAGCGCCACATCGGCGACACGCAGGCGCCGCTCGCCACCCGCACCTCGGGCGTCGGCGCGAGCGCGCGCAGCCTCATCTACGCCGACGGCATTCTGCTTTCGGCCTTGATCGGCAACAACAATAGCATTGCCTCGCCGCGCTGGGGCATGGTTGCGCCCGACGAGATCGATCGGATCGACGTGCTCTACGGCCCCTTTTCGGCCGCCTATCCCGGCAATTCGATCGGCGCGGTGGTCAACATCACCACCCGGCTGCCCGACGGCCCGACGGGCTCGATCAATGCCGCCACCAGCGTCCAGCGCTTCTCGGAATATGACACCAGGGGGACGTTCCCGGCCTGGCAGCTGGCGGCGACGGCGGGCGACCGTCGCGGCGCCTTCGCCTGGTTCGCGAGCGTCAATCATGTCGACAGCGACAGCCAGCCGCTTGCCTTCGTGACCGTGGCGCGGCCGCCGGCCGCCGGCAGCGCGGGCGCCCCCGCCGCCGGTGCGATACCGGACGTGAATCGCGCCGGCGCCCCGATCCTGGTGATCGGCGCCGGGGGCTTCGAAAGGCAGCGCCAGGACAATCTCAAATTGAGGCTTGCGCTCGACGTCGCGCCGCGCCTGCGGCTCGGCTACCGCGGCGGCCTGTTCCTGAACGACACGAACGCGGCGGCGCGCACCTATCTGGGCGATGCCGCGGGGCCGGTCTATGCGGGCACGCTCAACCTCGACGGACGAACCGTCGGCGTGCTGCCGAGCGCCTTCTCGAACAACGTCTATCGCCTCGACGAGCGGCATTGGATGCATGCGTTGAGCGCGGAGAGCGGGACGGGCGGCGGGTTCGAATGGCGCGCGATCGCCACGCTCTACGATTTCGACAAGGACGCGCAGCGCATTCCGTCCACGGCCTTGCCGGGTGCGGCGGACGGCGGGGCCGGGTCGATCGTCCGGCTCGACGGCACCGGATGGCGGACGGCGGATGTGAAGGCGCGCTGGCGCCCCGGCAGGGCCGAAAGCCACGATCTCAGCTTCGGCGCGCATTACGACCGGTTCATCCTGCGCAGCCTTCGCCGTGCGACCGCCGACTGGCTGGACGGCCCGCCAGGGGCGCTGGTCCAGGCTGCGCGGGGACGCACCGCCACCGTCGCCTTATGGGCGCAGGACGGCATCAAGCTGGGCGAGACGATCGCGCTGACGCTTGGCGGCCGCTACGAATGGTGGCGCGTCTCTCGCGGGTTCAATTTCTCGCTCGCGCCCGCGCTTTCGGTCGTCCAGCCGGAGCGGACCAGCCGCGGTTTCTCGCCGAAGGCCTCGCTGCGCTGGGCGCCGTCTCAGCAATGGAGCGTCACCGCCTCGGCCGGCCAAGCCTATCGCTTTCCGACCGTGTCCGAGCTTTATCAGGCGATCGGAACCGGGCCGACGATCACCGTGCCCGATCCGAATCTGAAGCCCGAGCGGGCGCGCTCCGAGGAGATTGCGGTGCAATGGACGCCGCGCTTCGGCCATGCGCGGCTGTCGCTGTTCAACGAGCGCATCGCCGACGCGCTGATCGCGCAGACCGCGCCGCTCGTGCCCGGCTCGCCGAGCCTGTTCAGTTACGTGCAGAACATTCCCAAGGTGCGTACGCGCGGGATCGAGCTGGCGTTCGAGATCGATCCGGCCGCGAGTCTCAGCCTGTCGGGCAGCGTCACGCTGGCCGATCCGAAGGTGATCGCGGACGCGGCCTTTCCCGCCGCCGAAGGCAAGGACCTGCCGCAGGTTCCGCGGCGGCGCGCGACGCTGGTCGCGACCTGGAGGACGCCCGGCGGGGCTTCGCTGACCGGGGCCATGCGCTATGCGAGCCGCTCGTTCGCGACGATCGACAATTCGGACCCGGTCGCGCACACCTACCAGGGCTTCGAATCCTATCTGGTGTTCGATGCGCGGGCGGTCGTCCCGGTCGGCGCCCATTGGCAGGCTGCGGTCGGCGTCGAGAATATCGGCAACGACAGATATTATCTGTTCCACCCCTTCCCGCAGCGCAGCTTCACCGCGGAACTGACCTGGCGCTGGTAATCCAAAAAAAAGGGACCGGCGGGCGTGCCGCCGGTCCCCGAGTTGCCGATCCCGAAGGATCAATAATGATAGGCGCGTTCGCCGTGATCGGTGATGTCGAGCCCTTCGCGCTCGGCCTCGACCGTCGGACGGAAGCCGATCACCTTGTCGATGACGAAGTACAGGATCAGCGATCCGAGACCCGACCAGACCAGGGTCGTGCCCACCGCCCAGAGCTGGGCCTTCATCTGCGTCGCCATGTCATAGGCTGCCACCACGAGGGTCCCCGGACTGCTCGAATAGTCGGGAATGCCCTGACCGCCGAGCGCCGTATTGACCAATATGCCGGTGCCGAGCGCGCCGAAGATACCGCCGATGCAGTGGACGCCGAACACATCGAGCGAATCGTCATAGCCGAATTTGCTCTTCACCACCGACACGAAGAAGAAGCAGATCGGTGAGACGAGCAGGCCGAGCACGACCGACCCCATCGGGCCGGCGAAGCCGGAGGCCGGGGTGACCGCGACGAGACCCGCGACGACGCCCGACGCAAGGCCCAGCAGCGATGCCTTGCCGCGGACGAGCTGCTCGACGACGATCCACGAGAAGCCGGCCGCCGCCGTGGCGACGAAGGTGTTGATGAAGGCGACCGCGGTGACTCCGTTCGATTCCAGATTGGAACCGGCGTTGAAGCCGAACCAGCCCACCCACAGCAGCGAGGCGCCGATCATCGTCATGGTCAGCGAGTGCGGAGGCATGGCTTCCTTGGGGAAACCGATCCGCTTGCCGATCACGAGGCAGCCCATCAGGCCGGCGATGCCGGCGTTGATGTGAACGACCGTGCCGCCGGCAAAGTCGAGCGCGCCTTTCTGGAACAGCCAGCCGGCCTCGCCGTTGGTGGCGGCGAGGGCATCGGCGCCCTTGAGCGCCGCAGCCGCGACCGCATCCGGGCCGTCCCAATACCACACCATGTGGGCGATCGGGAAATAGACCAGGGTCACCCAGCACAGGATGAACAGCATCGTCGGCCAGAAGCGCGCACGTTCCGCAAACGAGCCGACGATCAGTGCCGGCGTGATGCAGGCGAAGGTCATCTGGAAGCAGACGTAGACGAGCTCCGGAATATAGACGCCGTTGGAGAAGGTGGCCGCCTGGCTGTTGGCATCGACGCCAACCAGGAACAATTTGGAAAGACCGCCGACGAAAGGCGATCCGCCGGTGAAGGCCAGGCTGTAGCCGTAGACCACCCAGACAACGGCTACCATGCAGACGATCATCAGCACCTGGGTGAGCACGGACGCCATGTTCTTGGTGCGGACGAGGCCGCCGTAGAAGAGCGCCAGACCCGGTACCGACATCATCAGCACCAGCGCGGAAGATACGAGCATC
Source organism: Allosphingosinicella sp. (assembly GCA_035248285.1). GTDB lineage: Bacteria > Pseudomonadota > Alphaproteobacteria > Sphingomonadales > Sphingomonadaceae > Allosphingosinicella. The sequence goes on from DATFHP010000157.1 coordinate 16,355, forward strand.
CAGGCGGTGTCGCCCTTGTTGACCGTCGGCGCCGGAATCGGCGAGGCGGCCGGAGCGGCAGCATTTGCGGCCTGTGCGAAGGCCGGATGGCAGAAGAGCGCGGCTGCGCCGATCGTGCCGAGGCCGAGGCCTATTTTGGTAAGAGTTTTCATTCTGCCCCCCCTCTCAAAGCGCTGTGTCGTCGGTTTCGCCGGTGCGAATGCGCACCGCCTTGCCGATATCGACTACGAAGATCTTGCCGTCGCCGATCGTGCCGGTTTTCGCCGTCTGTTCGATCGTTTCGATGACGCGGGGCGCGAGCTCGTCGCTGACCGCCATTTCGATCTTGATCTTAGGCACCATGCTGGTCGTATATTCGGCCCCCCGGTAGATTTCGGTATGGCCCTTTTGTCGTCCGAAGCCCTGGACTTCGGAAACGGTCATCCCCTGCACGCCCAACGCCGAGAGGGCGTCGCGCACCTCGTCGAGCTTGAACGGCTTGATGATGGCGATCAGTAACTTCATTTCGCCTCCCTCTTGTTGCAAAGCAGCAGAGCTGCGCCCCATTCGAGCGCCATTCCAAGGGGGTGTTCCGCCCGGGGAAGGGCACCGCCATGCTGCATTGCACAATGGATTTGGTTCGTCAATGCAACAAAAGTGCAACGCTTGCATCTTAGCAACGGCTGAATGCACGCGACGCGGCGTGCCTTTCCGCGCAGCCTATGCGCCGCGTGATTCGGCCGACGTGCGCGGCCACTTGGGGGCGCTGGCGAGACGCTCTAGATTTGCGTACCGCTCTCTTCTTCGATGAACGCGATCAGCGCCTGCTCGAGGGGGTCGCGCCGGCCGTCGGCTTTGAGATGGGCGCGCACCCAGGCTGCTTCGTCGGGAGCGATGCGCCGATCGGCTTCGACCCCGGCCTGGAGCGGGGTTGCCGGCGGTTTCGCGAAGGCTTCCCCAATTGGAGGGCGGATGAGATTTTGCGCCATGCGGGCGAGGAAGCCCCCGGTGTCCGCGCGATTGTCGGCGACGGAGGCGTCGAGCCGCTGCGCATCGCTTCGCGTCAGCGGATGATAGAGATTGTGCGCCATCAAATGGTTGCCGACCGCCTGAACGAACAGGGTCTTCCACCCCGGGCCGTTGTCGGCGCCCAGGCAGGCGTCCTTGAGGCGCCATAAGGTCTCGGCCTCGTCGCGGCTGATCGTCGTCCCGGCTTCGCCGCCGCTGGCGAACAGCAGCCGGCGCAGCAGCGTGACCTCGGCCTCGTCGATCACGCCGGGGCGCAGCGTGTCGCCGCTGCGGGTCGGTCCGGCGCCGGTGGTGACGACGCGCTCGATCTGGTCCAGCGCATAGGCTTTGAGCGATTCGGGCGCGTTCAGGGCGATTTCCATCGCCTTGACGAGCAAAGCGAGCTCGGCGCGGGTCTCGACCTTGCCGTCGCGGTCGATGCGCGCCATCAGCCAGGCCGCATTGGCATCGTCGATATAGCCCCGGGGCGGCTGCATGTTGACGACGAACTCGCTCAGCGCCTCGACGAAGAAGTCGATCCATGCGGCCGAGGCGTCCTTCGCCAGGCCGTTGAGCTCGAAGATGATGTCCGCTTCGGCCGCGGTGATGCCGCCGTCGCTCCACGCCCATTGCCGGGCCGCGACCACGTCCTGCGGCGCAATGGCGGCGCCCGTACGCAGCGCGTCGGCGAAATTCGAGAAGGAAAAGCTCATATCGTCCTGTCCCCGAGGTGCGGCCAGAGCAGGATGCGAAAAAGTGGGAACCGGTTTTCGCAAAAAATCCTGCGGCCACAAATGCTTCTAAGGCGGGATGTGATTCAACCCAATCGCATCCCGCCTTAGCGAGCCTAGGGACGAAGGCTTAAAACCGGCTTAAGCTGGAGCGGATCATGGACCGGTTCGACCTCCAGCGCTTTGTCACCGCCCAACACCCGGTCTACGCCGAGGCGCTTGCCGAGCTTCGCTGCGGGCGCAAGCAAAGCCATTGGATGTGGTTCGTCTTCCCGCAGATCGCCGGCCTCGGCAGCAGCGCGATGGCGCGGCGCTACGCCATCGGCTCGCTTGCCGAAGCGCGCGCCTATCTCGACCACAGGCTGCTCGGCCCGCGCCTCGACGAATGCACCCGGGCGCTGCTTGCGCATCGCGGCACCAGCGCCGAGGCGATATTGGGCGGCATCGACGCGGCCAAGCTGCGCTCGTCGATGACCCTGTTCGGGCTGGCCGCCGGCCCGGACAATCTGTTCGATGCCTGCCTCGCGGCCTTCTTCGGCGGCGACCGGGACTCGAGGACGCTGGATCTGCTCGGCCTGGGCCGATCGACGCATTCCGTCTGAATCCAGCCTTGCGGCGTGGAGATGCGACCGGCGTAAGGCACGCTTTGGACGATGGTTGCGCTCTCGGCGCTTGTCGCTGCGGCCGCCACGGCGACATCTTGCTCGACCGGCGTATCGGTCTGCGTGAGTTTTGTGATGGTCTCATTTTTCGCCGCGCCGGCATCGTCGCCAAGATGTGGACTGGCGCGTGTCGCCGATACTCGCGGTCAAGCTCAAAAGGAGTGGCTAAATGGCTGTACCGTTCAGTATGTCCTTGACGACCGACAAGAATGTGGCGTCGGAATATCCGGCGCTTGCAGCAGAAATCGAACGGCTCGGTTTCGATACGCTCTATATCTCGGATGATTTGGGTTTCCGGCCGGTCTGGCCGCTGCTGACGCTTGCCGCGGCGGCCACGAAGACCATCAAGCTGGGTCCGGGTTTGATCAATCCTCGCCTCGCGCATCCTGTCTATCACGCCTCGAATCTGCTTCTCCTGGACGAATTGTCCAACGGACGCGCCGTTTGCACGATCGGAGTCGGCCCGCCCAACGAGTGGCTCAACACGCACCACCAGAAGCGCCTTCGAATGATGCGCGAAACCATGGACATCATGCGCCAGGTCATCGAACGGGACTGGAAGGATTACGAGGGCGAGTATTTTTCGGTCGGCAAGGTCGTGCAATTCAACCACGGGCCCGTACGCGACATTCCGATCACGATAGGCTCCTGGGGCCCCCAGGTTTGCGAGCTTGCCGGCAAGATCGCGGCCGGCGTGCAGACCGGCTGCGTCGCGGACGTCGGCTATTTTTCCCATTTGCGCGATCAGATGTATGCGGGTGCGCGCAGCGTGGGCCGCGATCCCGCCAAGCTGACACTCGAAAATGCTACTTTCTGGTGCATCACCGAAGATCCCAGGGAAGCGATCGAATGGATGCGGGATCACATCGTGGACTATATGGCTCTCTGTGACGTCGTGTCCGAACGCATGGGGGTCGAGCCTGATCGGATCCAGGCGATCATACGGGCGCGCGAGATGGGTGATCGCGAAGGCGGTCGCCGGCTCGTCAGCGACGAAATCGTTCACAAATTATGCATCGCCGGGTCACCGGAAAGCGTGATTCCTCATATCGAGCAGTTGATAGACGCCGGCGCGACGAGCATCGTCGTCGGGCCACCGCTCGGCATAAAACCGTTCAGTTTCGATGTCCTTCGGATGGTGGCTGAGCGTATCATTCCTCATTTCCGCTAAAGTTTACGGAGCTGGATCATGAACAATGACCATTTGTTCGACAAGCTCGAGGCCGCTTGGACGGCAAGGGATCTGAATGCCTTTTTCGATCTCTATACGGATGATTGTATTTACGAAGACAAGGCTCTCGGCGTGGTAAACCATGGCAAGGAGGCGTTGCGGAAGTTCTACGGCACGGTCTTGGAAATGACTCCCGACTTTCACGCGCATTACACCAATCATGCAACGAACGAGACGTACGGCGCCGCAGAATGTATTATCGGCGGGACTTGGTCCGGAGAGCTGGAGGGCGTGGACGCGACGGGCAAGACGTTCACGCTACCGGCCGTGTCTTGCGTGGAGATACGCGACGGCAAGATAGCGAGGCAAACCGACTACTGGAATTACAAGTCGATGATGGAGCAGTTGGGCGTGAAGTCGCTTCAGGGATAAATCGGAAATTCGCGCGTCGGGGCTTCATGGCCGCGCGCCCGTGGCCGTGGGTCTCGGCGAGCGGGAGCCCGAGACGATGGACTTGCCCGGGAGATGCGCCGATCGGCGGCCTTCTGCCTGAACCCAGCCTGACTGCTCCGTTCAGCGATTCCTCACCGGCACAAGCGCCTAACGTTCCCGCGCCGCTTGCGCCGTGGAGATGCGATCGATGAAAAAGATGCTTTGGACGATGGCGGCGCTGTCGGCGCTCGCGGCGGCAGCCCCGGCCGCCGCGCAATATGGCGACAGCCGCTATGGCGACATCTCGATCGACCGGCGTATCGATCAGCTCGAATACCGGCTCGAAGACGGCATCAGGCGCGGCGCGTTCTCGGACCGCGAGGCGAACGGGCTTCGCACCGAGCTCTGGCAGATCCGCCGTCTCGAAGGCCAATATGGCCGCAACGGCTTCAGCAGCTGGGAGCTGAACGATCTCGATCGCCGCATCCTTTTCCTTGGCGATCAGTTGCGCGGCGCCGAACCATCCTATGATCGCGGCGGCGGTTACGACCGCAGCGACGACGATCGCGGCACGCCCGGCTACGACCAGGGCTATTCCGGCCGCTACGACGATCGGGACGACCGGCCTGACATCCGCAGCTTCGATCCGAGCAGCGACCAGGATCAGGCGGCCCAAGACGATGTCCAGAGCTACGATCCGGGCGCGCAGGGCGCCTATGACGACAATGACGCCCTTGGCTGGGACAATGCGCCGGACGCCGACGCCGATCAGGGCGCGGGCGCTTACGACGACAGCCGGAACGGCGAGGATCTGGGTCCGCCCGAGGCCGATCGTCCGCCGAACGACGGCGCCGGCCCGCTGCGCATCGGCGATCCTGCGCCGGCGGATCTCGGCCCGGTGCCGCCGCAGCTGCGCGGCCTCTACCCCGACGGCAACGGCGTCTATTACCGCTACGACGGCGATACCGTCTACCAGATCGACGCCCGCACCGGCACGATCCGTTGGATCGGCGATCTTTCCCAATAAGTGTCGAGTATGCGTGGCGTTGCGTAGGAAGCGCCCCGGTTCCGCCGGGGCGCTTTTCCTTGTCGACGGATCGTCCTGTCTTTCAAGGCCGCCGCGAAGTCGCACCAAAATGGATTGGAAAACAGCTGCTTGCCCTCCCTTGCGCTGCTACAGGCGGCGCGGGGAAATCAAAAATGGGGGGGTATAATGGCGATCAATCGGGGATTCTTCTTCAATCAGGCGCGCACGCGCCTGTTCGACGGCATGCTTCGCCGCAAGCAGGTCGACGGGCTCACCGCGATCCTCGATTTCTGGGAGGCGAAACATGCGTCGCAGGACGATCGCTGGCTCGCCTATCTGCTGGCGACCGCGCACCATGAGACCGACCGCCAGATCCAGCCGGTCAAGGAATATGGCGGCGACGCCTATTTCGTCCGCATGTACGATCCGCCGGCCGCCGGAAGGCGCCCCGCCGTCGCCAGGCGGCTCGGCAACGACACGCCCGGCGACGGGCCCAGATATTGCGGCCGCGGCCTCGTCCAGATCACCGGCAAGACCAATTATCGCGACTGGGGCAAGCGTCTCGGCCTCGATCTCCTCGGCCATCCCGAGCTGACGCAGGAAATGCCGGTGGCTGTGCCGATCCTGATCGACGGATCGATCCTCGGCACCTTCACGGGCAGGACGCTCGCCGATTATTTCAATCCGGCCAAGGAGGATTGGTACAATGCGCGCCGGATCATCAACGGCACCGACAAGGCCGATCTGATCAAGAGCTACGCGCTGCGTTACTATTCGGCGATCAGCTACACGGTGTGACCGCGGTCGGCCCGGCTCGAAGCCTCGTCAGGCGCGTGTCGGCGTCCAGACGGCGTTCCGGCCCACTTGCGCCTCTTTCGGCTCGCCGCGCGAATAGATGCCGGTGAGGAAGCCCGCGGCGAGCACGCGCCCGCTCATCGCCTTGACCAGCGCCGATCGGCGCGGGTTCGGGCGGAGGGTCTCGGTCGGGGCGAGCGCGAACAGCTGGAACACATAATGATGGTCGCCGTGCCCGGTCGGCGGATCGGGCGGCAGCCAGCCTTCGACGAAAAAGCTGTTGCGCCCGACGTCGCCGCCTTGCACGCGGCCATCGCCGTCGGGCCGGATCGCGCCTTCCTCGATCCGGTGCGTGTCGGGCGGCAGGCCCCAGACGATGGCATGGACCAAAGGCTCGAGCGCCGGCGCGTCGGGATCCTCGACGATCAGCGCCAGGCTCTCGGTCCCCATCGGCA
>DATFHP010000158.1:0-25455 GCA_035248285.1 Allosphingosinicella sp.
TACGAGGGCCTGACCCAAATTCCGGTCGGCAAGTCCCCGCACGATTGCGTCGCGCTCGAATATCTGGGCGGCGACAAGCTCTACGTTCCGGTCGAGAATATCGACGTGCTTTCGCGCTACGGCAGCGACAGCGACGGCGTCAGCCTCGACAGGCTTGGCGGCGAGGCCTGGCAGCGCCGCAAGTCGCGCATGAAGGAGCGGATTCGCGCGATCGCCGGCGAACTCATCCATACCGCCGCCGCGCGTGCGCTCCGGCCCGGCGCGATCGCCGAGCCCGACACCGGTTTCGCGGCTTTCGCGGACCGTTTCCCTTATGAGGAGACCGAGGACCAGGATCGCGCGATCGACGACGTGGTCGCCGATCTTGCCGCCGGCAGGCCGATGGACAGGCTGGTCTGCGGCGACGTCGGCTTCGGCAAGACCGAGGTGGCCTTGCGCGCGGCATTCATCGCCGCCATGTCCGGGTTGCAGGTGGCGGTCGTCACCCCCACCACTCTGCTCGCCCGCCAGCATTACACGACCTTCAACGAGCGCTTTCATGGCTTCCCGATCGAGATCGGACGGCTTTCGCGGCTGGTTCCGGCAGCTGAGGCGAAGGAGACCAAGGAGAAGCTTGCCGAGGGCAAGATCGATATCGTCATCGGCACCCATGCCCTCCTCTCGAAATCGATAGTGTTCAAGAAGCTGGGGCTGGTGATCGTCGACGAGGAACAGCGCTTCGGGGTGACCCACAAGGAAATGCTGAAGGCGATGAAGGCCGACGTCCACGTCCTGACCCTGACCGCGACGCCGATTCCGCGCACGCTGCAAATGGCGATGTCGGGCCTGCGCGAGCTGTCGGTGATCCAGACGCCCCCGGTCGATCGTCTTGCCGTGCGCACCTATGTCATGCCCTGGGATCCGGTGGTGGTCCGCGAAGCCCTGCTTCGCGAACATTATCGCGGCGGGCAAAGCTTCGTCGTGGTGCCGCGGGTCGCCGATCTTCCCGACATCGAAGCCTATCTTCGCAAGGAAGTCCCCGAAGTCACCTTCATCACCGCCCATGGCCAGATGGCCGCGACGGCGGTGGAGGAACGGATGTCGGCATTCTACGACCGAAAATATGACGTGCTGCTCTCGACCACCATCGTCGAGAGCGGCCTCGACATACCGAGCGCCAATACCTTGATCGTCCACCGCGCCGATCGCTTCGGCCTCGCCCAGCTGTATCAGCTCCGCGGCCGCGTCGGCCGCGCCAAGACCCGCGCCTATGCCTATTTCATCACACCCGAGACGCGGATGGTCACGGAGGCCGCGGACAAGCGGCTGCAGGTGCTCGCCAGCCTCGAATCGCTGGGCGCCGGTTTCCAGCTTGCCAGCCACGATCTCGACATCCGCGGCGCCGGCAATCTGCTCGGCGACGAGCAATCGGGGCATATCAAGGAGGTCGGCTTCGAACTCTACCAGGCGATGCTCGAGGACGCGATCCTCGAGGCGCGGGCCAGCGACGCGGGGCTGGCGCCGCGCAAGGAGGATTTCTCGCCCCAGATCACCGTCGATGCTCCGATCATGCTGCCCGACGATTATGTCCCCGATCTCGATCTGCGCATGGGCCTCTACCGGCGCATCAACGATCTCGAGAATGGGCAGGAAATCGAGGCGTTCGCCGCCGAGCTGATCGACCGTTTCGGGAAGCTCCCGGCGGCGACCGACAATCTGCTCAAGGTCATCGAGATCAAATTGAACTGCCGCAAGGCCTCGATCGCCAAGCTCGACGTCGGCACCAAGGGCGCGCTGGTCCACTTCCACAACGATCATTTCCCCGACCTCGACGGGCTGATCGCCTACGTCCAGCGCCTCAAGGGCGCCGCCAGGCTCCGGCCCGATAGCAAGCTGGTGATCATGCGCGACTGGCCCGATCCCGCCGCGCGCATCAACGGCGCGCTGCAGCTGTCGCGGGGATTGGCCAGGATATTGGCATGATGGTCCCGTAATCCTACTGAAAGGCGTAAGAGCTAGGCTGCCATCGCATCTTGATTCCCAGGGGGACCGACATGACCGGAACATCATCACGCTGCACCGATCCGCAGGGCCGTTTTCGGCACCGCCGCATCCGCACCTTGCAATTCATCGGCGTCAGCGCGCTCGCGCTGGCGGGAACGAGCGCCGCGGTCGTCGACGCCCAAGCGACCGGCGGCGGCGGCGGAACCGCAGTCTATTGGATGACCGCCGAAACCGTCTCGGGCATGGCTTCGATGACGGGAGCCGGCGGCAACCGCGGCATGAGCATGGGCGCGCTGATGGGCATGAGCCGCGGCGGCCAGTCGAGCTATTCGCACAATCTCCAGCTTCAGCTCGGCAGCGGCCGCCGCGCGCCGGGCGAGCCGTCCGCCGAACATGTGCCGCCCGCCGGACTGCAGGTTGGGCCGAGCTTGCCGTTGGTCACCCCACGGAGCGCGCCGATGCAATCGACGCCCTACGCCATGGAAAAGCCGAAGGGCCGACTTCTGATCTATTGGGGTTGCGGCGACCGGGTTCGCCCCGGGCAACCCGTCGTCCTGGATTATGCCGCCATGTCCGCCGGCAAGATGCCGCCGGCCTTCGCAAGCTTCCGCGGCCTGTCCGGCCCGGGGCCCGGCAAGAATGCGACCTACGGAGAATGGCCGAACCCGCGCTCGGACCAGCGCGTTCCTGCCAGCGGATCGCTCGTCGGCGAGCATGTCGTGCGCGGCAATTACACGCCGGAAATCCGCTTCACCCTGTCGTCCGGCCAGGACTTTCTTGCCCCCGTCGTCGTCTCCGGCAACGAGGCGGGGCCGGGCGGCGCGATTCCGCTGGGCTGGAACCCGGTGTCCGGCGCAAAGGCCTGGTTCGTATCGACCATGGGTGCGGCCCGAAACGGCGACATGATCCTGTGGAGTTCGAGCGAGAGCCAGGCGATGCCGATGGCGATGGGGCAGATTTCTCCCGACGAGATCGCGCGCCTGGTCCAGACCAAGGTGCTGCTTCCTCCCAGCGCTACCCGCTGCACGGTGCCGGCCGAAGTGGCGCGCGCGGCGGAATCGGCCATGCTGATGACCACCGCATTCGGCGGCGAGGCGAATTTCAGCCATCCTTCCCGTCCGCCGAAGGCGCCGGCGAGCTGGCGGCCCGATTGGACGGCCAAGCTGCTCACCAAGTCGACCTATAGCGGTATCCTTGGCATGGATATGGCCGCGATGATGGGTGACAGCCGCGACAGCCAGGACGAACCGCGCTCGCCGCCGAACAAGAAGAAGAGAGGCCCTCTCGGCGGTCTGGGAGATCTTCTCGGCCAGTAAGCGCTTATCCTCTCGTTTCGACCAGCGCGGCGAGCGCAGCCGAATCCAGCGGTTTCGAGCACAGGAAGCCCTGGTAGAGCGTGCACCCCTCCTCGGCGAGGAGGTCGAGCTGCTCCTGCGTCTCGACGCCCTCGGCGATGACGCCGAGGCCGAGCGAGCGCGCCATGTCGATCACGCTGCGCACGACGATACGGTCGCGCGGCGAGCCGGTGATGTCCTCGCACAATCTTTTGTCGATCTTCAGATAGTCGAGCGGCAGCGCCTTCAGATAGGCGAGGCTCGAATAGCCGGTCCCGAAATCGTCGATGGCGATGCGAAGGCCCGCCTCGCGCAACTCGGCAAGCAATGTCGCCGCGGTGTTGAGATCCTCGATCAGGCTGCTTTCGGTCACCTCCACGGTGAGCCGATCGCGGTCGAAGCCGGCCGCTTCGACCAGCGCCACGAACTGCTCGGCGAAGGCGGGCCGCGCGATGTCGGCAGCGGTAATGTTGACCGCGAGGCGGAGCCGCGACAGGCTTGCCGGCCACGATGCCGCCGCCGCGATGGCCTTGCGCTGCACATGGTCGGACAGCTGCACGAGATAGTCGGACCGTTCGGCGACGTTGAACAATGTCGTCGCGCCCAGCTCTCCGAACGAGGGATGACGCCATCGCGCCAGCGCCTCCGCGCCGAGGATGCTGCCCGTGGTCGTCGAAACCTGCGGCTGGAAGACGATATCGATCTGATCGGCATCGAGCGCGCGTCTGAGATCGATCTCGAGCTGGTCGCCGAGCGCGCTTTCGTCCTGGCTTCCGTCATCCAGCACCCGGATCGGATCCGCGACTCCGGCCTTGGCCTCGGCCAGCGCCTTGCTGCCGCGGCGCAGCAGGCTGGCCGCATCGTCGCCTCCGGACGCGGCGACGACGCCGACCCGGCTGCCGAGCGTGATGACGTGGTCGCCCGACATGAACGGCCGGGCGATCGCCTCGACCAGCTGGCCGGCGAGGAAACGGCCTTCGTTGAGGCTGGTCGGGGCACCAAGCAATATCGCGAATTGCGCACCCGCCAACCGGGCGACGAGGCGGCGCTTGCTGTCGGCATCGACCAGGCGTTCGATCCTCCGTGCCGCGGCCTGAAGCACGGCATCGCCGGTCGCGCGCCCGAAGGCGGCATTAATGGCGTCGAAACGGCTGACGGCCAGGAGCAGCAGTACGACCGCGGGGGGATGTTCGTTTCCGGCCGCGACCTGATTCTGGATCCATGCCCTGGCGGCGCGGGCGTCGCGGACACCCGTCAACGGGTCACGCGAGTGGAAGGCCGGCGTATCCGGGGAGAATATCGTCTCGGTGTGGCCGACGATCGCGCCGCCGTCGGCCTCGACGCGCAAATGGTGGGCGAACCGCGCGCTGCCCTCGACATCCTCATGCGCGAAGGCGGTGGACTCGCCGGTCGCGAGCAGGCGATCGACGGCGACGCGGGCGGCCCGGCGGCCCTCGGCGTCGAGCTTGCGCAGCAATTCCATCAGCGGGACGCGCCGGCCCTCCTCTTCGCCGAACCCCGCCTTGCGCGCCAAGGCAGGGCTCAGCTCGACGGTGCGCGAACCGGTGCGCCACCGCCAGGACGCGCCGTCGGAACGTTCCTCGCCGACACGGCTCACCGTTCGCGCCCCGCCGCCGACGCGCTCGGCGTGCCGTTCGGCGGAGCGAAACGCCTGGAGCAATTCGTCGGGACCGAAAGGCGCGGTCAGAAAATGCGTCGCCCCCTCGTCGTGGAACATCGCCAGCGTGGCGGCATCGGCGCTCTCGAGCAGGACGAGCAGGCCCGCGGCATTTGCTTCCGCAGCCTCGGCGAGCGCGCGGACCCCCTCATGGCCCTGGTCGATCGCGTCGCGGGCATCGATGACGGCGACGCTGGCCGCGGATTTGAGAAATCTGCCTTCGGCGCCCGCCAGGCGCCGCGCGGCGATCGGCTGCCACCCGCCCTGCTCCGCAAGGCGCGACAGCTCGTCACGATGCCGGAACGACAGGATGAACAAGGGCGCGCCCTTGCCGGCGCTCTTGGTCATGTTCTGGGCCAGTGCGGTCATCCTGGATGATGATCTAACCCTGCCCCCTCGCCCCGCCAAATGCTTTTGCCGGGGGCGTGGGACGCTTGCCTCTCACCGATCGCATCGGAGGTGTCGGATCAATTCCATCAGGACCGTTGCGGACGCCCGCTTTGGACCCTAGCACGTCGGTGATGGCCGAAAGACTGGACACAGCCGCCGCGCTGGTTGCCTCGAACAACGAGGCGGCCCAATCCGCCGAGGCCGCGCTGCGCGCGCTCTACGACTTCGTGCCGCTCGAGGAGGCGAAGCTGGTGGTCGCGCTCGGCGGCGACGGCTTCATGCTGCACACACTCCATGAGATGCTCGACCGCCAGCGGCTTTGTCCGGTCTTCGGCATGAACCGCGGCACGGTCGGGTTCCTGATGAACGATTGGCGGATCGACGGGCTGCAGCAGCGGCTGGCGCGCGCCAAATCCTTTTCAGTCCCGCCGCTCGTCATGACCGCCACGACGGTGGGAGGCGACCGGGCGACCAGCTATGCGCTCAACGAAGTGTCGCTCCTTCGCGAGACCCGGCAAACGGCCGTGATCGAGATATCGGTGAGCGGCCGGGTCGTCCTGCCGGAACTGATCTGCGACGGCGTCATCGCGGCGACGCCGGCGGGATCCACCGCCTATAATTTTTCCGCGCAAGGCCCGATCCTGCCGCTCGGGTCCAAGATGATCGCGCTGACTCCGATCAGCCCGTTCCGGCCGCGGCGCTGGCGCGGCGCCCTGATTCCGGACGATCTCACGATCGGCTTCCGCGTGGTCGATCCTCGCAAGCGGCCGGTCTCGGCCGTCGCCGATCAAACCGAGGTGCGCGACGTTTCCACGGTCGAGGTCGCGGTCGACCGTTCGACCGCGCTCACCTTGCTGTTCGATCCGGAGCATGCCCTCGACGAGCGCATCGCCATGGAGCAATTCGCGGTTTAAGGCTCAAATCCCGGTCCGGCGCTTGCCAGTCAAAAAAGCTTGCTGCTATAGGCCCGCCTGCCTTGCGAGGCTGCTCCCCGGTAGCTCAGCGGTAGAGCAACCGGCTGTTAACCGGTTGGTCGATGGTTCGAATCCGTCCCGGGGAGCCAATTCGGCCTGTGTCCGGCCCGGAGACATAGGTAACATATCGGCTCCGGAAGAATGTGGCGTTTTGGCGCCTGCCTCTAGGCGACTGCCGTGCTCGCACGAATGACCAGGAGATGCGGCAGCGTCACGCGCCGCACCGCGTCAGCATCTCCTCTCAGAATGTCGAGCAGCAGCCGCACGACTTCGTGGCCGATTCTATCGGTCGGCTGTCGGACCGTCGTGAGCGGTGGATCGAGGTGTTCGGCGAAGCGGATGTCGTCGAAGCCAACCAGGGAGATATCTTCAGGGCATCGGAGCCCGCGACGGCGAAAGGCATCGAGCGCCCCCATCGCCATCTCGTCGCTGAAGCAGAAAATCGCCGTTGGACGGGGTGTCGCTTCGAGCAACCGCAACGTTTGCTCCAAGCCGGATCCGATCGAGAAATCGCCAATCGCGACGCGAAGCGCCCCGCTTGCGCCCCGGGACTTGGCAGCCGCGCGTACCCCGGCCAGCCGGTCTCGGCTGATGGGACTGCCGAGCTCACCGGTAACCACACCGATGTGGCGATGTTCGAGCCGGTAGAGATGCTCCATCGCCTCCGCAGCGGCGGCCGCGTTGTCGATGTGAGCGCTCGACACGCCAAGATCCGGGGTGAACTCGCAACCATTGACGATGGGCGCTCGCGGCCCAAGGTTTGACAACATCAAGCGCAAGCTGTCGGGCAGACGATGTCCGAGGAAGATCAGACCGTCCGCCTCCTTGCGGCGGAGCATTTCTCCATATTGCTCTTCGCGCTCCGGCTGATGGCGGGTGTCGCCGAGGAGGACGGAATAGCCGGCGGCGTAAGCCGCTTCCTCAGCGCCGCGGATCACTTGCCCAAAGAACGGATTGGATATGTCAGGCACCGTCACCAGGATCTTCTCGGTGCGCAACGTGCGCAGCATCTTCGCCACAACGTTCGGCGCGTAACGAAGCTTCTCCACCGCGGCGAGAACCTTCACGCGCGTCCGCTCGGCGACAAGGTCGGGCCGGCTGAGAACGCGGGACACAGTTGCCGTCGACACCCCCGCCGCTCGAGCAACATCTTGAATGGTGGCCATTGGCCTCACACTGGCTACCATGTCGAACGAGTTCAAGATGAATTGGGCCTGACATGGTGCCGAGGCGTTGCTTCGGGACGAAGCGCTTGCTAGTTCTGTAATCCGTTACATTGTCGTCTCTGCCGTCGTGTGCGTCGGTGGAGCGTGCGGGTGGGATGGGCCATGGCTATTCAGACGCGGCTGTTCATCATGATGGCGCTCCAGCTCGCCATCTGGGGCGCCTGGGCACCCAAATTGTTTCCTTATATGGGTATGCTCGGGTTCCAGCCATGGCAGCAGTCGTTGGTCGGCAGCTCTTGGGGCATCGCGGCCCTGGCCGGCATCTTCTTCTCCAACCAGTTCGCGGATCGAAATTTTGCGGCCGAGCGCTTCCTTGCCGTCAGCCATGTTCTGGGCGGCCTGGCCCTGCTGGGTGCATCCTTGTCCCATAGCTTCTGGCCGTTTTTCATCTGCTATCTCGCCTACAGCCTGGTTTATGTGCCGACATTGTCCGTCACCAATTCGATCGCCTTCGCGAACCTGCGGGATTCGGCACGCCAGTTCGGAACGGTTCGCATGGGGGGCACGATCGGTTGGATGATGGTGAGCTGGCCGTTCGTTTTCCTTCTCAACAGCAAGGCGACGGTCGCCGAATTGCGCTGGATCCTACTGGTCGCGGCGGCCTTGTCGTTCGTCGCTGCCGGCTATGCCTGGACCCTGCCGCATACCCCGCCCAAACCGGGCGCCGAGGCCGCCGATCCACTCGCCTGGCGCGAGGCCATCCGCCTGCTCGCGCTTCCGTTCGTGGCAGTGCTGTTCCTCGTCACGTTCCTCGATGCGGTAATCCATAACGGCTATTTCGTCGTCGCCGACGCTTTCCTCACCAGCCGGGTCGGCATCGCCGGAAATCTTTCCATGGTGGTGCTCAGTCTCGGCCAACTGGCCGAAATCTTCACCATGCTCCTGCTCGGACCGGTGCTCGTGCGCCTGGGCTGGCGCTTCACGATGATCATTGGTGTTCTGGGCCACGCTGCGCGGTTCGCGATCTTCGCCTTCTTCGCGGACATCGCGCCGCTGATAATCGCCGTCCAGCTCCTGCACGGCATATGTTACGCCTTCTTCTTCGCCACGGTATATATCTTCGTCGACGTCGTCTTTCCCAAGGATGTGCGCTCCAGCGCCCAGGGCTTGTTCAATTTCCTGATCCTGGGTGTCGGAAGCGTGGTGGCGAGCCTGCTCTTTCCGGCGCTCATCGCCCGCCTGACCGACGCGGCCGGAGTAGTCGACTATCGCACGCTCTTTCTGGTCCCGACCGCCATGGCGGTGGCGGCTGCGCTGCTGCTGGCCCTATTCTTCCGACCGCCGCAGCACCGACCCCGTGCCGTAGACACCCGCGACGCGGCCCCGGTCATGCCGGATGGCGGCACACCGATTCCGCTATGACCCGGCCGCCACGGCACCTGAGCCTTGGGGCTCCCCTGGACCTGCTCCGGCGCGCGCCGGCCGTCTCGGCATGAAACGGGAACCCGTCCGGATGGCCATGGTGGGCGGCGGGCCCGGCTCGTTCATCGGCCCTATCCATAGAATGGCTGCCGAACTGGATGGCCACGTTCGCCTCGTCGCCGGCGCCTTCAGCCGCGCGCCGAAAAAATGCGCTGCAGCAGCCCAAGCCTGGGGCCTGTCGCCCGAGCGGGCCTATGCCGATGCCGCGGCCTTGATCGAGGGCGAGCGCGATCGTGAGGAAGGCGCTGAACTGGTGGTGGTGGTAACGCCCAATCACCTGCATTTTGAGGTGGCGGCGGCCGCGCTTCAAGCCGGCTTCCATGTCATGAGCGACAAGCCTGCCACCCTGAGCCTGGCCGAGGCGCGACGATTGTCCGACATCGTCGCCGGTTCCGGGCGCCTTTACGGACTGACCTACGTCTATTCCGGCTATCCGATGGTCCGCGAGGCACGAGAGATCGTCCGTCGGGGCGATCTCGGGGCGGTCCGCAAGATCATCGTCGACTATTCGCAAGGCTGGCTGTCGCGACCCGTCGAGCGGGAGGGCGACAAGCAGGCCGAATGGCGCACGGATCCTGCGCAGGCCGGTGTGGGCGGCTGCCTCGGCGATATCGGCGTCCACGCCTTCCATCTGGCCGAGTTCGTGAGCGGGCTGCGGGTAGAGCAGCTTTGCGCAGACGTCGCGTCGGTCGTCCCCGGCCGCCTTCTGGACGATGATTGCAACGTCCTGCTGCGCTTCGACGGCGGTGCACGCGGCGTGCTTATCGCCTCCCAAATCTCGGCAGGCGCGCGAAACGACCTGACGATCAGGATCTTCGGCGAGAAGGGCTGCCTGACCTGGTCGCACGAGCGACATACGGAGCTGGTGATCGATTGGCTCGACCGTCCCAGCCAGATGCTGCACGCGGGCTCTGCGTATCTCAGCCTGGCGGCCAGGACGTCCGCCCGCCTGCCCGCGGGCCACCCGGAGGGTTTTATCGAGGCCTTTGCCAACCTCTATCGCGACTTCGCCGCGGCCATTGCCGAGGGGCGGTCGGTGACGGATGCCGTGCCCGGCATCAATGAAGGAATCCGCGGCATGGCATTCGTGGAGCGGGCGGTCGCCGCCGGTCGTGAGGACGGCGGCTGGGTCGCACTGGAGGAGACGGCATGAAGACCCTCAAGGGGCCCGGCATTTTTCTTGCCCAGTTCGCGGGATCCAGGCCGCCGTTCGACCGGCTGGACACCATCGCTGCCTGGGCTGCCGGCCACGGATATGTGGGCGTGCAGCTCCCGACCGGAGGCCCCGGTTCGCTTTTCGACCTCGAGCAGGCTGCAACAAGTCAGGCCTATTGCGACGAAATTGTCGGGCAGCTGGCCGAACAAGGCTTGGCCATCAGCGAGCTTTCGACCCACCTTCAGGGCCAACTCGTGGCCGTGCACCCGGCCTACGATCCCCTCTTCGATGCCTTCGCCCCCGCAGAGCTGCACGGCAAGCCGCAGGCTCGGCAGGCGTGGGCCGTGCGCCAAGTCACGCTGGCCGCGCATGCAAGCCGGCGGCTCGGCCTCGCGACCCATGTCACTTTCTCCGGGGCGCTGGCCTGGCCGTATTTCTATCCGTGGCCCCAGCGGCCGGCGGGATTGATCGAGGAGGCTTTCGCCGCGCTTGGGCAACGTTGGCGACCGATCCTCGACGCGTTCGAAGAGGCAGGCGTGGACCTGTGCTTCGAGATCCATCCCGGGGAAGACATCCATGACGGTGCGACGTTTGAGCGGTTCCTGGACGAGGTGGGCGGTCATCGCCGCGTCAACATCCTCTACGATCCGAGTCACTTTGTCCTGCAGCAACTGGACTATCTCGATTTCATCGATCGCTATCACGAACGCATCCGCGCCTTCCATGTGAAGGATGCGGAATTCAGACCGAACGGCCGCTCCGGAGTCTATGGCGGCTATCAGGACTGGGCGGATCGGCCAGGACGATTCCGATCGCCAGGCGACGGCCAAGTCGATTTCGGGGCTGTTTTCTCTAAGCTCGCACAATATGATTATTCGGGCTGG
Source organism: Allosphingosinicella sp. (assembly GCA_035248285.1). GTDB lineage: Bacteria > Pseudomonadota > Alphaproteobacteria > Sphingomonadales > Sphingomonadaceae > Allosphingosinicella. The sequence goes on from DATFHP010000158.1 coordinate 11,048, forward strand.
GCGGTGCTTGAGTGGGAGTGTGCGCTCAAGCATCCCGAACAAGGCGCGGCGGAAGGCGCCCGCTTCATCAGCGATCACATCATTCGGGTCACCGACCGCGCTTTTGACGACTTTGCAGGGCAAGCGCCGGACCCGGCGCGGAACCGCGGTCTGCTGGGGCTGTAAGCCGGCGCGCAAGCGGTGCGGGTTGAACACATGTGCAATGTAATGGATTGCAGAAAGGCATGATGTTGCTTAGTGGATGGCTGAAACCCCCACCCGGCACGGACTTTCGGCGTAGATGCCATCCTTAGCGACCGAGCTTGCAACGCGAGATGGGGCTGGCCCCGGGCGGGAGACATTGGCGACGACGCATTCCAGACGCAATCTACTCCTGGGCTTGGCCGCCGCCGGCCTTGGAGGCAAAGCGCTTGCAATCGTCGGCAAGGGCCGACTCTCGCGGCGTTTGGGCGTTCAGCTTTATGTCCTCGGGCAAGCGCCGATGCCTGGGCGCGCTTCGGCGGCGGACCTTCCGCGAGGACTCAAGGCGCTGAGCGACATCGGCTACCGCGAGGTCGAGGGTGCGCCGCCCGGGGTGACCGCCGAGGCCTACCGCCGGGAATTGGACAGGGTGGACCTCGTCTGTCCGAGCATCCACGTCGCTCTCGAGCCTTCGATATTCGGAGCGCTCTCCCTCACGGACCTTCCGAACGTGATTGCCTATGCCAAGATTGTGGGGGCCAAAAACCTCGTCGTCGCCGCGCCTCCCTTTGGCGCCTTGTTGGCAAAGCGGCCCGACGCGCAAGCGCTGTCCGGCGATATCGCACGTCTCTCGGCGGTGCTCACCAGCCTGGTCAACGCGATGTCGGCGGCGGATTGGATCGACATCGCGCGCCAGCTCAATGAGAGCGGCGCCAAGGTCGCGGCCGCGGGGCTGCGCATAGGCTATCACAATCACAATGCCGAATTCGCGACCCTGGCCAATGGCGCGCGGGCCTACGATCTGCTCATGGCGCATACGGACCGCAGGATAGTCGATTTCGAGCTGGACATGGGTTGGGCTCGCGCTGCCGGTCTCGACCCTGCGGCGCTGCTCAAGCGCTATTCGGGGCGCATCACGCAACTCCACCTGAAGGAACTTGCCGATACGACCGCGAATATTTCCGGAAATCTCAACAGCGTCGATATGGGGCGGGGCGTTCAGAATTGGAGCGCCATCGTCGACGCGATAAGATCATCATCGGTCCGGCACGTCTATTTCGAGCAGGAACCGCCCTACCCCGTCTCAGGCATCCAGTCCGCCGCCGCGGCATATGCGTTCCTGCAGCCGCTTCTCGCGAAGAAGGGACTTTAGAATTGTCCTTGGAGCAAAACCACGCGCCATCGGACGATCGGAGTCCCTTCGGCCCGATGTCTGGTCCGACTTTGATCCGGCGGCGTCTGCTCCAAAGCGCGCTCTGGCTCGTAGGAGCGGTTTTCGCGGGTGGCGGCTGCGGCCGGCAGGCCATGGCCGCGCCGGCCAAGCTGCCCTTTTTCGATCGCGCGCGTTATGCCGTCCTGGACGCGGTCGCCGAAACGATCATCCCGCGGACCGACACGCCCGGTGCGCGCGACGTGGGTGTGCCGGCGCGGTTCGACGCGATGATGTCCGATTGGGCATCGCAAGAGACGCGGAACAGCTTTCGCACGATCCTGGACGAGATCGACATGTCGGCGCGCGCCAAGTACGCACGCGGAATCGCCGCGCTCGCCGATGAACAGCAGCTCGCCATAGTCGAAGCATATGATAGCGATCGGAGCGCCGATCAAAAATATATGCGCTTCAAGAATTTGATCCTGTCACTTTACTACATGTCGGAACCGGGCGCGACGCAGGAACTCCGCTACGAACAGGTGCCTGGGGTCTGGGAGCCCATCATAAAAGTCACGCCCGAAACGCGCGCGTGGGCATGGGAATTCCAGCTCGGAGGAAGTTGAACATGTTCGACGCCATCGTCATAGGGTCGGGAATGAGCGGTGGCTGGGTCGCCAAGGAGCTGACCGAGAAGGGACTCAAGACCCTGGTCATCGAACGCGGACGGCACATCGAACATGGCGTCGACTATACGGACTCGGTGCTGCCCTGGGATCTGTCCAACGCCAATCGCGTGCCGGAGGAGGAAACGAGCCGGGACTATCCAATCCAAAGCACGGTCTACGCCTTCAACGCCGCCACCAAACATTATTGGGTGAAGGATAGCGAACATCCCTATTCCACGCCCGACGACAAGCCTTACCGCTGGATCAGGGGCTATCATCTCGGCGGCCGCTCGCTGATGTGGGGACGCCAGTCATACCGCTGGAATGAGCTCGACTTTGCCGCAAACAAGCTGGACGGGCATGGCTCGGATTGGCCGATACGCTATGCCGACGTCGCGCCCTGGTACGATCGCGTCGAAGAATTTGCCGGTATTTCCGGAACTTATGAAGGCATGCCGCAGCTTCCCGACGGCAAGTTCCTCCCTGCCATGGCGCTCAATGCTTGCGAAGCCGACTTCAAGGCCAAGGTGGCGGCTGCCTTTCCGGAGCGACGGGTCATACCCTCCCGGACGGCCAATCTGACCGAGGCCAGGCCGCAACACGAAGCGCTCGGCCGCAGTCCCTGCCAATATCGATGGTTCTGCGATCGGGGATGCTCCTATGGCGCCTACTTCTCCAGCCTGAGCGCGACCCTCCCCGCGGCGCGGAACACAGGCAATCTCACGATCGTCACCGATGCGATCGCGCACAGTCTCGTGTACGATCCGGGAACCAAAAGGGTCACCGGCGTCAAGGTCATCGACGCGAATGCCCGTGCCGGCCGCACCTACGAGGCAAAAATCGTCATTCTCTGCGCCTCCGCCATTCCGACGGCGATGATCCTGTTGAATTCCAGAAGCGAGGCCTTTCCGAACGGTCTGGCCAACAGCTCGGACATGGTGGGGCGCAACCTCATGGATCATGTCAACGGCGGCGCTTCGGCCCTGGTCACCTATCCCGGGCTGGAAGATCAATATTATCATGGCCGTCGGCCGACCGGCTTCGTCATTCCGCGTTACCGCAACCTCAAGCAGGAGGAGGACTATCTTCGCGGCTATACGGTCGGGGGCTATGCTTGGCGGGCGAATTGGGCGGGCGTGCCCGGCGTGCCTTCGGGCGTAGGCGCGCAGGCAAAGGCGCGCGTACGCAAGCCCGGGCCCTGGATGCTCGTTGTCGGCGCGGCCGTCGAGATGCTGCCCGATCCTGCAAACAGAGTGACGCTCCATCCGAGCCGCACCGACAAATGGGCCATGCCGATTGCCCATATAGAATGGGCTCCGGGTCCAAACGAGCGCAAACTGCTGGCTGCCGCGCGCGCCGACATCAAGGCGATGGTTGATGCCGCCGGCGCCCGGATCGTCTATCTCGGCGGGGAGTCTGAACCTCCCGCCGGCTCAATCCACGAAATGGGCACGGCGCACATGGGCCTCGATCCGAAGACGTCCGTCCTCAACAAATACAATCAGACGCACGACATACCGAACCTTTTCGTTGCCGATGGATCGGCCATGGCATCCAACGGAACCTTCAACCCGTCGCTCACCTACATGGCGCTTGCAGCGCGAAGCGCGCATTATGCGGCGGCGTTCCTCCGGGAAGGACGGGTTTAGGGTCCGAACCCTAGCCTCCTCACCCACGCTAAGCGTCGACCGGCCGGCCGAGGATCATATCCGCCGCCTTCTCCCCGATCATGATCGCGGTCAAATGCGTGCCGCCGCTTACTATGGTGGGCATGATGGAGGCGTCGGCGACGCGAAGGCCTCGAACGCCGATGACGCGGCAGGCGGGATCCACGACCGCCAGCGGATCGTCCTGGCGGCCCATGCGGCAGGTTCCTGCCACATGGTGAAGCGGACCGGCGACCTTGCGAAGGAGTTGCGCCGCCGCGTCCCGGTCGACGGCCAGTCGATTGGGATCAAGGACATGGGGTCCAAGCAGCCGCCGTCGAACGCCGAAGGGAAGATCGAACAATCCGACGATGGCTGCGCTCTTGAGCCAGTTCCAGAGACCCGGCCGATTGAGAGCGTTGGCCTGGCCGGCGGGGGGAAGAAAGGCTTCGTTTGCGGCCGCCCGCACTTGGGGCGCCGTCAGCAGCCGCGCCGCCCGCATCAGGCCGTCCACCATCCTGTCGAAGTCGCGTTGATCCGACAGGAGATTGAATGTGACGATCGGCTCATCGTTCGCGGTCGCGCCGCCGAGCATGACGACGCCCGTCGAATGCGGCTTGTACAAGCATAGACCGATTCCCCCGATGCGTCGGCCCAAAGGGTGCCAAGCGGTTCGGCTGACTGGAACAATGTGCATATCGCCGGCCGAGCCGCCAGACACCCCCGACGAGTAGCGAAGCGCCGCAAAGGCCCAGCACGTCAGCGTCCTGTCCTGCTTCGACTCCTTCGGGAGATGGACGGCAATCTGAGCGGCGGCATGGTTGAATAGATTTTGTCCGACCCCCGGTCGATCGGCCAACAGCGCGACATTATGCCGGGCCAGCTGGTCTGCCGGTCCCAGGCCGGACCTCATCAGCAGGGTCGGCGAATGCAGGCCGCCTGCGCAAAGGATGACCTCACGCGCATTGTAGACAATGGGACCATGGGGGCCGGTTGCTTGGAGGCCTACCGCCTGTTCGCCGGCGAACAGGATGCGCTCGGCGGTCGTGTTTGCCGCGATAGCAAGATTCGGCCGTTCCCGAACATGGGCCGGAAGATATGCCATGGCAGCGGACACGCGGCCGTCGGGACGGTTGTTCATGGGAACGATGGTCAGGCCGTCGCCAAAATGGCCGTTGAAATCGGGGTTGAAGCCATAGCCCTCCGCTTCGATCGCGTCCGCCACGGCCCGGACGAACGGTGGCCAGGCAGCGCGCGGATAGCGGCGAATCGGAATGGGCCCGTCCTTGCCGTGGAGCGGACCGTCGAAATCAGGGTCCGATTCCAGTCTGTTGAAGAACGGCAGCACGCCGGCCCAGTCCCAGCCGTCGGCGCCAAGCGCCGCCCACTCTTCGAAGTCGGACGGCAGCCCGCGTTGCGCCAGCATCCCCATGATGCTCGAGCTTCCCCCCATCAGCCGGCCTTGGACGAAAGCGCGCGTGTGGCGCCGCGCGCCGTTGCCCGGATCCGGCCCGACTTCGGCGGTCAGATTCGGCCAGGCGAAGCGTGGATCGCCATTGGCGGACGGCAACGGATTCTTGATCGAATGCGGCTCTCGGCCGGGAAGCCAATCGCGCCCGGCCTCGACCAGGAGGACTTTGCGGCGCGGATCGGCCGACAACCGGCCGGCCAATACGCAGCCCGCCGTCCCCGCGCCGACAATCAAATGATCATAGGTTGCCACCGTTGCGGTCAAGCCCCTCCCCGTCCCGTCTCAATTGCGCGCAGCGCCGCCGTTTCCGGACTGGGGCATCGCCGTCATCGCGGATGCGACGATACCGTCCAGTTCCTCCCGCGTGGCGCCGTCCCTCGCCTGGAGGGAAATCGCCTGCAATATCGCGCAATAGAAGAGAGCGAGCCGGTCGACGTTCGTCGAGGGCGGCAAGTCCCCGTCGCGCACCCCTTTTTCCAGCCGGGCGCGAACCTGGCCGAGGCCTTCCCGACGCCGATCGCGCAGCAGATCACGCAGCGGCGCGTGGCCGGGCGCGGCGTTGATCATGCCCAACATGATCAGGCAACCGCCCGAGCCGGGCGCCGCAAGGGCCACATCGATGCCATGATCGAGCATGGTCTCGATGCTTTGACGGGTATCGAGATCGTCGCCGAAGGCCCTGATCCGGCCGCCGCCCATCGCATGTTCGTAGAGCTGGAGCGCCTCGCGAAACGCGGCCTCCTTCGAACCGAAGGCGGCGTAGAAGCTCGGTGGGTTGATGCCCATCGCAGCCGTGAGATCGGTGAGTTGCGTCGCTTCATACCCCTTCGCCCAGAACACCTCCATCGCGCGCTGGAGCGCCAGATCCCGATCGAAACTGCGCGGTCGTCCCCGAGGCATCCGAATCGTTCGACTCCCCTCGTATCGCCAATGAAAAACAATTGACCGACTCTCAAGGTCCTGCGAGATATATGTAGTGCTGATTAAGGAATAAAGAAGCCGCTATGTCCCCCGTAGGGGCCCGGGCGTGACGTCGCGTCGCCCGAACTGGGTCATGAACACTGAACAGTCTGGAGAAGACCGGCCATGAATCATTCGGCCACGGGCAGCAAGGTCAGCCGCAGCCGCAGAAGCGCGTTTGCCGCGATCGGCATCGGCGCGGCGGCGTTCCTTGCTGCGCCCGCGGCGGCGCGCGAAAAGACACCCTCCCCGACCATTGAGGAAAAGGCCAATATCCAAACGATCGATTCCTTCATCGCAGCCTGGAATGCAAAGGACGCGACGAAAGTGATGTCGTTTTTTGCCGAGGACGCAAGGTTTACGGTGGGCCCTATCGGCAAGACACCTGAATTCCGAAAGCCCGACTTCGCGCGCCTCATTCAAAGTGCATCGCGTCTAAGAATGACGATCACGCCCGGAACGACGTGGGCACGCGGCCCTGTCGTGGCCCACGAGCATGTGGACGATATCGTCCTCCCGCAGCGCAAGATCGCGGGCCGATATCTCACCATATTCACTTTGAGAAACGGGAAGATCGTCGACTTCATCGAATTCGCTTATTAGGCAGCGGCGTTGCGCCATCCGTTCGAAAGCGCGGCCTTCTTGAAATCGCGTCGTCGCGCGCCGGCGAGCCGAATCCCGCGTCGGAAACCCCTCGGCCCCGCGCCAGCTCCGCATTGCCGATAAAAAGCGATTGACCGACCTGTTCGGCCTTGCAAGATATATGTAGTTGTGTTTACGGAATTAGGGACGGTGGCCGGCCGCGTCCGCGGCTCGGCTTCTGCCCGGTTTCTCGGAAAGGGATGTCATGAGCAAAGAGCCGCGAGACGTGGTGATCGCATTCTGCGACGCGTGGGATCGACGCAATGTCGAGGATGTGCTGGCCCATATGGCGCCCGACATCGAATACCAGAATGTGCCTCTCCCGGCGATGTATGGCAGGGACGAGGCGGCGAAGTTCCTTGTCCCGATCTTGAAGAACACGACCAAGATCGAGTTCAGGCTGCTGAGCATCGCGGTATCGGCGTCCAGCGACGAAGTTCTTACCGAGCGGCTCGATCGGCTGCATTTCCCGACGGGCGTCATCGACATTCCGCTCATGGGCATCTTTGCGGTCCGCGACGGCAAGATCACGGAATGGCGCGACTATTCGGACAACGGATCGGCCATGGAAGCGTTCACCAAGGCCAGGATCGATCTCACGAAGCCGGATTTCGGCCTGCCCGGTTAACCGTTCTTACGCTTCATTCCCGCAACACGGCCGCGGCCGGCAATCTAAGGACCAGACCCTTGGCGATCTCGCTCTATGATCTCAGTGTGACCTCCTATCTGCAGACAATCGGGGGCGTGATCGCCTTTCTGGATCGAGGTCTGGCCCATTGCCGGGACAACGGAGTCGATCCCGAGGAGGTGGTTGCGACCCGCCTGTTTCCGGACATGAACGATTTCGGCTTCCAGGTGCAGGCAATCACGCATCATTCGATCGGCGCCCTGGCGGCGGTCAAGGACGGAACATACGTCCCGAAGCCGCAAGTGCCGACGGTCGGCTACGGCGCGCTGCAGGCGATGATCCTCGATACCCAGGCAAAGCTGCAACAAGTGACACCCGAGGAGATCGATGGGCACGAGGGCGGCGAGGTCGTCTTCCGATACGGGGACTTCGCAATTCCGTTCACCACCGAAAACTTCCTGCTCTCCTTTTCGCTGCCGAACTTCTATTTCCACGCGGCGACGGCCTATGACATCCTTCGCATGAAGGGCGTGCCGGTCGGCAAGATCGACTTCCTCGGCCAGATGCGGATCAAGAGCTGACCGGGCCAGGCGGCGGCGTCCCTTTCTCCACGATTGCCAGCGGCGCAGGCGCGAACATCATGTCCCATCCTGACCAACGGAATGTTCGATGACCGCCGATTATGCGCCTGCCAGGATCTGGGTCTGGGACAAGGAGAATGGCGGGCAATATGCCGGCGTCAATCGGCCCATCGCCGGCCCGACCCACGAGCGCGCGCTGCCGGTCGGCCGCCATCCCCTGCAGCTCTATTCGCTCGCCACGCCCAACGGCCTGAAAGTGACGATCCTGCTCGAGGAGTTGCTCGCGCTTGGCCATCAGGGGGCCGAATATGACGCCTGGCCGATCCGCATCCTCGACGGCGACCAGTTCGGCAGCGGTTTCGTGGCCGCAAATCCCAACTCGAAGATACCGGCGATGGTGGATCGCAGCGGCGCGGAGCCGATCCGGATCTTCGAATCCGGCTCGATCCTCCTCTATCTCGCCGAGAAGTTCAGCGAATTCCTCCCGCAAGACGCCAAGGCGCGCGCGGAATGTCTATCCTGGCTGTTCTGGCAAATGGCAAGCGCGCCTTATCTCGGCGGCGGCTTCGGTCACTTCTACGCCTTTGCGCCCATCAAGATTGAATATGCCATCGATCGCTTCACGATGGAGGTGAAACGCCAGCTCGACGTGCTGGACCGCCGCCTTGCCGAAACGCCCTTCCTCGCCGGCGACATCTATACGATCGCCGATGTTGCCGCCTGGCCCTGGTATGGCAGCCTCGCCAAGGGCGATCTCTACCAAGCGGGCGAGTTTCTGCAGGTGGAGGACTATAGGAATGTTCGCCGCTGGGCGGACGTGATTGCGGCCAGACCGGCGGTCCAGCGCGCGATGACGGCGAACCGTTAGAGCATCGCGCGAAAAAGTGGGTACCGGTTTTCGCAAATAGCGATGCGGCAACAAAGAGTTATAGAGCAGCGAGCGATTCATATTAATCGCTCGCTGCTCGAGCGCCAGTTGGGCGTTCGCCCGCCTATTTGACCTTCTGCTTCTTCTTGTGCCTCGGCTCCTGTTCCGCTGGCGCGAGCAGAGCTTCGACCTCGGCAGAGCGCGCAACGACGCCGTCGCGGACGAAGCCCTCGTGGTTGGCCTCGATCATGCCGGGATCGTAGAGATAGTTGACCATGACGCCCCAGGATTCGCGCATGCCGCGCTCACCGGGATTGCCCATCCAATTGATCCGCTCGAGCCGCGCGCCATTGCCAAGGTGAAAACGCGCGACCGAATCGATCCGCGCCCTTTTGTCGCCGGGGCTGGCGGTGAGATAGCGCGCGGCCAGCCGCATCAGGATCGGCGCGAGCGCCGGCGGTATCTCCGCCGCCTGCGACATGCCTGCGGATTCGACCAGCGCCGCGCGTTCCTCCGGTGCGAGGCCCAGATCGGCCAAGCTGTCTGCGCCGAGCTGCCGCTCCACCCATTTGCGATAGCCCGGTACCGGCGAGAGGGTCGCGAAACATGTGATGCCCGGCGAGTCGGCACGCAGGATCTCCACCACCTGCTTGATCAGGAAGTTGCCGAACGAGATGCCGCGCAACCCGTCCTGGCAATTGGAAATCGAGTAGAAGATGGCGGTATTGGCGAGCGCCGCCCGGCGCTCCTGCGCCGCAACATCGGTCTCGCGGTCGAGCAGCGCCGTGACCGAGGAGCTGAGGCCGTCGACCAGGGCCACTTGGACGAAGATCAGCGGCTCACCCGGAAGCGCGGGATGGAAGAAAGCGAAGCAGCGGCGGTCCGGTGCGAGCCGCCGGCGAAGATCGTCCCAGCCCTGGATCTCGTGCACGGCTTCATAGGCGATCAGCTTTTCCAGCGTTGCCGCCGGGGTCTGCCAATCGATCTGCCGCAGTTCCAGGAAGCCGCGGTTGAACCATGAGATGAACAAATGGCGCAGATCATGGTCGAGCGCGCTGAGCACCGGGAATTGCGGCAGCAGGGCCGGAATATCCTCGCGCAGTTTGATCAGCGCCCGCGTTCCCCCTTCGGCCATGTTCATCCGCCGCAATAGCTCCTGTCGCGGCGGCTCTGCGCATTCGGCAAGTTTTGCAGCCGTCGTTTGCGAGGGACCGGCAAGATACGCCCGCGCCGCTGCCGCCAATTTGCCCTCATCGGCCTGGAAGCCTTCGGCGAGATAGACGAGGAACTCGGCACGCTGTTGCGGCGAAAGGGTCGCGAGCACCTTGAGCAGCTCGCGCGCGACCGCGGCGCCCGATGCCTCGCCGCGTTCGGACAGGAGGGACGAAGCAAGCATCTTCGCGCGCTGCAAGGGGTCGAGGGTTGCGGCCGGGATCGACGCGAACCTGCGCCCGCGATCGGCAATCGATCGCCACAGCCGCTCCAACCATGACTTGCCGTCGCGGGGATGCACGATCACCTCCGTTGCGTTCCTCGATTGATCGATCAAGACGATATTGGAACGCGATAACCTCAATGCCAGCCCCTTCCGGAAGGCTATGACAGACGGAATCTGACGCAATGGCCTTGCGGCGACGCAATAAGGCTCCTGCATGACAGCGAGAAGTCGCTGGTGGCAACGGCGCCGATCCGTTTAATTTCGACCTCCCCCATCCTCGCTGGATGCCCAGCGTCCGAGCCATCGGAGATAGCGTTCCTGGACTTCGGGAGTCGATTCCGCCCAGCCGTGCTCCAGCTCGACGGGTCCCTTGAAGCCCCTTGCCTCGATCTCGTCGATGATCCGGACGAAGTTGAGCTCGCCGGCGCCGGGTTCCACGCGCCCCGGATGGTCCGCAAGCTGGATCAGTTCGATCAGATCCCAAGCCGCGTCCATATTGCCCAGGATGTCGCCGTCCATCGCCTGAACGTGGGCGGTGTCGAAGATCAGCCGGACGGCGGGATGTCCCGCGCCGCGAACCACGTCGACGGCGTCCGCCAGATGGTGCAGCAGCATATTGGGAAGCCGCTGGGCGTTGACGGCCTCCACGCACAGCATCATGCCCGCGTCGGCGACCACATCGGCGAGCCGCGCCAGATTGGCCGTCATCGCGTGCATTTGCTCTGCGCGTGTTCGTGCCGCGTCGGTCCCGGTAAGGACGGCAATGTGCCGCGATCCTATCCTTCGGCCGATATCAATCGCGGCGGCAACGTCGGCGTCGAGCGATTCGCGGGCCGGCGCATCGACGGCAGACCATCCCGGCTGGTGCGCCCGCTCCAACGGCGCATAGACAAAGCAACTCAGCCCGATCCCGGCCGATCTTGCCGCTTCGCCGATCCGGCATTGGGCATCCTCGCTTCGCTGCGCGGTGAAGGGATCCTGCACGCTTCGAAACCCACGCGACGCGGCAAAGGCGATCTGCGCCGCCGGCGCATCGTCGCCGATCAGCGTGCCGAACAGCGGCGTGGCGGGCGTCGGGAAGCCGAGGTGCGGCGCGAAATCGAGACGAAATCCAACGCGCTTCGCCATTTTCGAGATCCTATTCTATTCCGTTGCCGCCGCATTGCTATCGTGGGAAATCGAGCTTGCGTACGGATTGTCGCGCCGCAGCCGTTCCTCCAACTCGGGCAGCATCTTTTCCAGCAGGCGGCAGATCGTGTCCCGCTCGCTCGAAGTGAGCGTCAGGTGTGAAATGACCGATGAGTCCGCAAGCGAGGTGAGGGCATCGTCGGATGCCCGCAGGCCTTGGTCGGTCAGATGGATGAGAAAGCCGCCGCTCCGCTCCGGTCCCGGCTGCCGATCGACGAAACCGGCGGTGACGAGCCGATCGATCTGTTTGGTGATCGCGCCCGATGTTACCAGGAGTGAACGAAACAATTCCGTCGGCCGCAACGCATAAGGTGAGCCGGCGCGCCGAAGCGCGAAGAGAACGCGCATATCCGCGCCACTGACTCCGAACCGGGAACGGCAATGCTTGTCGAAAACCGCGCTGAGGATACGTCCTGCGCGCTGGACGTAAAGAAAATAGAGATAGTCCGTCTGATCCAGGTCCGGGCGTTCGCGCTTCAGCGAGACGGCAATGTCGCGGGCGATCGGCCGCGAATAGGGTACCTTAGGCCGCGCCACCGCGACCCTCCGAAGATACCATGAAGGAGATAGGACATTCGGCTTCCGCGATGATCACGTCACATGCCTCCATCGGAGACGCTCCCCCTCTTCGGCATGCCCATCCCTTTCGTGCCAGGTTCGACCAAGTGCGAAGATGTCGCAGGTAAGATCTTCTGCGTAAAGTTTACATTTGTACGTGCGACGCGTAACCGCCGCACATCCAACCATCCTGCCGGCCGACCGCCTCCCCCATAGCATCAGGTTCATGACCTCCTCCAATACGCTTTACGTCGTCTGCGCGATCCTCGCCGTAGTCATTTCGGGATTGGGAAAAGGCGGGTTCGCCGGGCTCGGCGCGCTATCGATGCCGGTCATGGCACAAGGCATCAACCCGGTCGAGGCTGCCGCGATCCTCCTGCCGATCCTTGTCGTCCAGGACGCGGTGGGAGTCTGGGCCTTCCGCAGAACCTGGGACAGGACGATTCTCGCGGCCATGCTGCCGGGCATGGCGGCGGGCGTGGCGCTCGGCTATGCGCTCGCCGCCGTGGTCAACGAAACGGTGGTCACCGGCGTGGTCGGATTGCTGTCGATGACGTTCGGCCTTTACCGATTGTGGCTCGAACGCGGCGGCGAAATTCCGCTCCCGTCGAACCTGCCGAACTGGGTCGGCTCGCTGTTCGGCGTGGCGTCCGGATTTACCAGCCAAATAGCCCATGCCGGCGCTCCGCCGTTCCAGATGTGGGTCATTCCGCGCCAATTGCCACGCGATGTTCTTGTCGGGACGACGGCGATCGCCTTTGCCGCGATGAACTGGATGAAGATCCCCGCCTACGCTGCGCTCGGTCAGCTCACACCCGCCAATCTGCGGACCAGCGCGCTTCTTCTGCCGATCGCACTGGCCTCCACGGCCGCCGGCGTCGTGCTGGTACGCAAGGTCGACGCGCAACGTTTCTATACGATCATCTACGTCCTGATGGTCGTGCTGGGCGCCAAGCTGTTCGTCCAGATTTTCTAAAGCAGGATGCGCTTCAATCCAATCGCATCCGCTTTAGGATCGCCCAGCCAACGCATCGCGAACGAAGCCGTCGAGCAACGCGCCCGCACGCTTGCGATCGATCGGTGTCACCATCGCATGTTCGAGCGCAGCGATCCGTCCCGGCAGCAGGCGAATGTCGTCTCGGCCGGCAACGGCCTGCTCGAGCATTTGGCGGACACCCGCCACGGCTTCCAGCCGCTGCTGCTCAAAGCCCTCGAACGACAGGCGGGGCGTGTCGAAAGGAATGCGGCGGGCGTGGAGGAAGGTGCGCTCCAACACCGAATCATAGGCGGCGCCCCGGGATGTGGCGATCCTCACTTCGGAACGGTCCAGGGCTTCGACCCCGTCGAATGCCGAATTTGCCCAAACTGCGGCGGTCGCCTCGATCGACAGATAGGCAGGCGTGAAGTGAAACAAGCCGGCCCGCGAGGGATCGACGGCGAGGAATGCGACGTCCCATGCCCCGCCGGCTTCTGCGGCCTCCACCACCTCGCGGGCCGATCGGAAGCGCGTGAAGGCAATCGGCAGTCCGGTCCACGCGCCCAGCGCCTCGGCAAGCCGCGGCGCAGGCCCCTCGAGCCCGCCCTCGTCCGAAACGGCTACGGTGGCGGCGTTGGCGATATTGATCGCGACCCGAACGGTTCCGTGCGGCGCGAGTTCGCGCAACGCGGCGTTCCGATCGGCGAGCTGTGTCACGCCGGCCGGAACCTGCGAACGAGGGTGTCGGCGGCCCGGGCCAGCAGGCCGACGTCGACGCCGACGGCGGTGAAGCGCGTGCCGAGAGTCATGCACCGTTCCGCGAATTCCGCATCCCCTGTCAGGATACCGGCGGGTTTGCCGCAGGCGACGATTCTCCGAATGGCATCCTCGACCGCCTGCACGACCACGGGATGGTCGAGCGCGCCGATGTGGCCCAGGCTGGCGGCCAGGTCGCCCGGGCCGATGAATATTCCATCGACTCCGTCGACGCCGGCAATGCTTTCCAGCGCGTCCAGCCCGGCCTGGGTTTCGATCTGGACGAGCAGGCAAATTTCCTCAGCCGCTTTCTGGCCATAACCTGCGATGCGGCCGAACTGCGTCGCGCGCGTCAGCGCGGAGACGCCGCGTATGCCGTTGGGAGGATAGCGAATTGCAGCGACCGCCGCGGCCGCTTCCGCGGCGGACTGGACATAGGGAATGAGCAGGCTCTGCGCGCCGACGTCGAGAAAGCGCTTGATCAGAACGGGATCGTTGCTCGCGGGCCGAACCACCGGACACAGGTCCGGGAAGCCCGACAGCGCCTGCAATTGCGCCATGACCGTCAGCACGTCGCCCGGCGAATGCTCGGTATCGAGCAGCAACCAGTCGAACCCGGCGCCGGCCACGGCTTCGGCCGCGAATGCGGTCGACAGCGTCGACCAGAGACCGATTTGCTGCGGGCCCTCGAGAATCGC
>DATFHP010000159.1:0-9665 GCA_035248285.1 Allosphingosinicella sp.
GAAGGGCCAAGCTAGCACGAACGTCGTGGCTACTCCCATTGCGAACAATCGTGGACGTGAGCTGCTGCCGGTTTCGCGGACACCATAAACTCCACCTTGCCACCCATGGCGGGCCGGAGTTCATCGGGGACCTTGCGGCGGAAATAATAGGTCGCGCCGCGCTTGGTCAGGTACGTGCACATGGCTGTTACATCCTTATACCGGTGTAACACCCGCCCGTATATAAGTGCCTGTTTTTCCGTAGTTTTTAGCCATCACAATGGGTTAGAATGTGATGGTGGAGCCGAGGGGGATCGAACCCCTGACCTTCGCAATGCCATTGCGACGCTCTCCCAGCTGAGCTACGGCCCCGGGAAGGGCTCCCCCTCTCTCGGCGGACCCCAGCGATGCCGCCCTTAGATGAGCAGGCGGCGCCTATCAAGACGGATGTAAATAGGACGCTTCTAGATTTCCTCGTCGTCGTCGCCCGAGCCGGGCACGCCGATATCGTCGTCACCGCCGATATCCACCTCGTCGTCGGGATTCTCCTCGGCGTCATCGTCGATATCGAGATCCTCGGCGGCCAGATCGGCGTCCTCGGTCTCGACCTTCTCGACCTCCTTCTTGGGCGCGTCGAACGGCAGCGGCTGCTTCGACTTGAGCACCGGCTCGGGATCCCACTGGACGCCGCAGGCTATGCAGACCACCGGATCTTCCTTGCCCAGATCGTAGAAGCGGGTCCCACATTTGGGGCAGCTGCGCTTCGTGCCCCATTCAGCCTTCACCATGTCGGGTGAGCCTTTCAAGAAAGTGTGAAATGAAGGACGGTCGCCGATCGGCCCCGCCTTAACCGGCGGCGCCTTGCCACATGGGTTCGCCACTGTCAAAAGCCAAGCCCATGCTATCGCGAGCCCGGCCATGATCATCGCCGTCGACGGGCCGGCGGCCAGCGGCAAGGGAACGATCGCCCGCGCGCTCGCCGGCCATTTCGGCCTGCCGCACCTCGACACCGGCCTGCTCTATCGCGCCGTCGCGTTGAACCTGTGGCGCTGGGGCGGCGATCCCGACAGCGAATTCGCCGCAGCCCGCGCCTGCGACTTCTCGCAGATCGACTTCGCCGATCCCGAGCTCAAGAGCGAGGCCGTCGGCGGCATCGCCTCGCGCATCTCGGCCTATCCGCTGGTTCGCGAGGCGTTGCTCGAACGGCAGCGCAGCTTCGCCGCACAGCCGGGCGGCGCCGTGCTGGACGGCCGCGACATCGGCACGGTGATCGCGCCCGACGCCGACGTGAAACTGTTCGTCACGGCGCGGGCCGAAGTCCGCGCGAAACGCCGCTGCGACGAGCTTCAGCAACTCGGACGGGCGGCCGGCTATGACGACGTCCTGATCGACCTGCAGGCGCGCGACGCCCGTGATTCGGGCCGCGCCACGGCCCCGTTGGTGATGGCCGCCGATGCCATCTTGCTCGATACGAGCGACATGGCTATAGACGCGGCCGTCCAACGGGCGGTTGCGCTCGTGGAGGCTCAGGTAGAGCGAAGCGCGTAGGAACCGGCGAAGCGCCGCGTTCCTGACGCGCCTTTTTGCTTATCCACCAGAGACTTCGCTCCCCTCCCGCGCTGGACGCCGCAACGGCATGGTGCTGCGCGGCGACATCCAAGACCGCCGGAGACAACCGGCGGCCGGAAAAGACCTTAAGGAAGACGATATTTATGGCCACTGCGGCAAATCCCACCCGCGACGATTTCGCGGCCCTGCTCAACGACACGTTCGGCGGCGAGAACGAAAGCTTCGAAGGCCGGGTCGTCAAAGGCATCGTCACCGCGATCGAGAACGACATGGCGGTGATCGACGTGGGATTGAAGTCCGAAGGCCGGGTCGCGCTGCGCGAGTTCGCCGCACCGGGCCAGAAGGCCGAAATCAATATCGGCGACGAGGTCGAAGTCTTCGTCGACCGCATCGAGAACCATAACGGCGAGGCGATGCTGAGCCGCGACCGCGCCCGGCGCGAGGCCGCCTGGGACAAGCTCGAGAAGGAATTCAACGACACCGCGCGTGTCGAGGGCGTGATCTTCGGCCGCGTCAAGGGCGGCTTCACCGTCGACCTGGGCGGCGCCGTCGCCTTCCTTCCGGGCAGCCAGGTCGATATCCGCCCGGTGCGCGACGTCGCCCCGCTGATGGACATCCCGCAACCCTTCCAGATCCTCAAGATGGATCGCCGCCGCGGCAATATCGTCGTGTCGCGCCGCGCCATCCTCGAGGAGACGCGCGCCGAGCAGCGCACCGGCCTCATCCAGTCGCTGCACGAAGGCCAGGTGATTGACGGCGTGGTCAAGAACATCACCGACTACGGCGCCTTCGTGGACCTGGGCGGCATCGACGGCCTGCTCCACGTCACCGACCTCAGCTACAAGCGTGTCGGCCACCCCAGCGAGATGATCAACATCGGCGATACGGTCCGCGTCCAGATCATCCGCATCAACCGCGACACGCAGCGCATCAGCCTGGGCATGAAGCAGCTGGAGAGCGATCCGTGGGAAGGCGCCGGCGCCAAATATCCGATCGGCGGCGTGTTCCGCGGCCGCGTCACCAACATCACCGAATATGGCGCCTTCGTCGAGCTGGAACCCGGCATCGAGGGGCTGGTCCATGTCTCCGAGATGAGCTGGACCAAGAAGAACGTTCATCCCGGCAAGATCGTCTCGACCAGCCAGGAAGTCGACGTCTCGGTGCTCGAGGTCGACGAGGAAAAGCGCCGGATCAGCCTCGGCCTCAAGCAGGCGCAGGCCAATCCATGGGCTGCCTTCGCCGAGAAGCATCCGGTCGGAAGCACGGTCGAGGGCGAGGTCAAGAACGCCACCGAGTTCGGGCTGTTCGTCGGTCTTGAAGGCGATGTCGACGGCATGGTCCATATGTCCGACATCGCCTGGGGCGTTTCGGGCGAGGAAGCGCTCGGGCTTCACCGCAAGGGCGAGACGGTCAAGGCTCAGGTGCTCGACGTCGATGTCGAGAAAGAGCGCATCTCGCTCGGCATCAAGCAGCTCGAAAAGGGCGGCCGCAGCGTCGCTTCGGCGGTCCGGGGCAGCAGCGGCGGCCTGTCCAAGAACGACATCGTCACCGTCACCGTCCTCGAGGTTCGCGACGGCGGCCTCGACGTCCAGGTCGGCGACGACGGCGCAACCGGCTTCATCAAGCGCACCGACCTTGGCCGCGACCGCGACGAGCAGCGTCCGGAGCGTTTCCAGACCGGCCAGAAGTTCGATGCGATGGTGATCGGCTTCGATCGTTCGAAGAAGCCCAATTTCTCCATCAAGGCGATGCAGATTGCCGAGGAAAAACAGGCAGTTGCCCAATATGGTTCGTCGGATTCCGGCGCCAGCCTGGGCGACATATTGGGCGAGGCCCTGAAGCAGAAGAAAAAGTAGCCGGGCGACGCACGTGCCGGGCGTGCCGACGCTGTTGTTTCACTCTGGCACAGCAGCGTTGAGGCACGGATTTCATGCTGCTAATATCCATGGTTTGGCGTGCTTGCGTTTCATCCAATATGGTGCAATTAACCTGAGTTAGCTGTGGGGCGACGGTTCGTATGTCCGGCCGGATGTGGCCGGAGTGTTTTCTTTTCATGGGGGATTTTCCGTGATTCGATCCGAGCTTGTACAGCAGCTGTGCGACGATCATCCCGATCTGACGGTCAAGGAAATCGAGCGGGTGGTAACGGCCTTCTTCGATTCGATCACGCAACAGCTTCAGAAAGGCGGCCGCGTCGAGCTGCGCGGCTTCGGCGCCTTCTCGACCCGCGAACGCGAAGCGCGCAAGGGCCGCAACCCGCGCACCGGCGACGCGGTCGACGTGGCCGCCAAGCGCGTGCCCTATTTCAAGCCCGGCAAGGAAATGCGCGAGCGCCTGAACGTCTGAGCGCGTCATGTCGCTGAAGACCGCGGTCGCGGTCCGGCACGTCCATTTCGAGGATCTCGGCAGCTTCGAGCCCGCGGTGCGCGCCGCGGGCTATGCGCTTCGCTATCATGATGTGGCGGCAAGCGGGATCGACCGGCCGGCGCTGGACGGCGCAGACTTGCTGATCGTGCTCGGCGGGCCGATCGGCGCCTATGAAGACCGAACCTATCCTTTCCTCGAGGCGGAGCTGGCGCTCGTCGAAGCAAGGATGGCGCAGGGCCGTCCCCTTCTCGGCATCTGCCTGGGCGCGCAGATCATCGCCCGCGCCGCGGGCGCCAAGGTCTATCCGATGGGGTACAAGGAGATCGGCTGGGGTCCGGCGACGTTGACCGATGCCGGCCGCGACGGTCCGCTGCGTCATCTCGACGGGGTCACGCTGCTGCATTGGCACGGCGACACCTTCGACCTGCCGCCGGGCTGCACCTTGCTTGCGTCCACCGACCTGTGCGCCAACCAGGCATTCGCGCGCGGCGACACTATGCTCGCGCTCCAATTCCACACCGAGGTCACCGATACGGGGTTCGAGCCGTGGCTGGTCGGCCACGCCTGCGAGCTTAGCGTCGCCGGCCTGGATCCGGTCGCGTTGCGCGATGCCGCGCGGCAAGCGTCGCCGGCGCTGCGAAGCGCGGCGCCGAAGCTCATCGCCGAATGGCTCCAAAAGCTCGCCTGAGACCCTTTTGATCTTGCGCCCGCCGCGCCTTCAGGCCCAGATCGCGCGGTGCGGACGTGGCGAAACCGGTAGACGCTGCAGACTTAAAATCTGTTTCCCCTCGGGGAGTGCGGGTTCGAGTCCCGCCGTCCGCACCAAAAAGGCATAAGCTCAAAAAAGCATGCCCCGCCGAAGCCGGGACACCCTTCCCAGGGGGCGCAGAAGCGATCCCCTTCCCTGCGCCCCAGCTCCAAACGATAGGCATATGTGTCTATCTACCGTTGACGTGAATAGACATATATGTCTATATAGCGCATGAACAGCGACCAATTCCGGCGCTATCTCGCTAAGCAGGGATGCACGTTCGAGGAAGGCAAGCGCCATACGATCGTTCGCCGCGAAGGGAAGATGTCGGCCCTCCCCAGGCATGGCGGTTCGAAGCAGCTGGGCACGGGATTGATGAACCAGATTTTGAAGAACTTGGGGCTGAAGTGAAAAGCCGTGGAGGGCCAGATGTTGAACTATCCTGTTGATCTCTTGCCGGATGACAACGGTACCATTCTGGCCGTCATCCCCGACGTTCCTGGCGTGACTACTTATGGCGATGATGAGGCCGATGCGCTCGCCAATGCCGTCGATGCGCTGGAAACCATGCTCTATGCTATCATCACCGATCGCGAAGACATTCCCCCGCCCTCACCGGCAAGAGGCAGACCGACGGTAGCCCCTACCCTTCTCGGTTCACTCAAAGTCGCGGTCTATCAGGCCATGCGCGCGAGAGGCTGGCGAAAGGCCGATCTTGCCCGAAACATGGGACTGAATCCCCGGCAAATCGACCGACTGCTGGATCTTCGCCATGCTTCTACCGTCGCTCAGCTGGAGCAGGCGCTGACCGTCTGCGGCCGGTACGCAACCATCGAGACGAAAGAATTCGAAACGGCTTAGGCAGACCCGAAAAGGCTGGTCGTTCAAGGCTATAAATGCGGCCGTGAGAAACTTGGGGAGTGCGGGTTCGAGTCCCGCCGTCCGCACCAGAGTCCAGATATTGCGGGACTGAGCGAGAGGCCGAAGCCGCGTTGCGCTAGAGTATCCGTGATGGTCAAGCGAGGATGGCGGCAGATGCGCTTCAATCCGATCCCTCGCGGAACGCACGCAGGCGGCGGCGCATTGTCCCGAACGGCCATTCGTCCAGATAGGATCGGTCGGCTGCATCGTCGAGGAAACGGCGGCGCCATTGCTCCGACAGTTCGTCGCGCTGCACGATTGATTTGGCGCGGAGCGCTCCGACCGGCGCATCGATGCCAAGCAAGCCCGCCACAGCCGTCACCCCGGCGGAAGGGCTCGCCACGATATCCTCGTAATAGAGGCGCAGCGGCGCGATGCCGTTGCGCGCGAAATAGGCCTCCCACCGCGCATAATTGTGGGCAAGCCGGCGGAGCTTTTGCGCGATCGCGCGGCGATCGTATCGCGGTTCGCCGTAACTTGGTTCCAACAGGCTGAACTGGTTGGTCTGGAGCGCGCGCACGAGCGAAATCGCCTGCGCAAGAAGATCGCGTCTTGTCAGCAATATATGGCTGAGACCGGGAAATGCCCCCGGCCAGCCGGTCCCGGCGGACGCATCGAAATGCTGGGTGAATATCTTGAGGCCGTAGATGCCGTTCGGAGTCGACGCCCGCTCGAACAGGGTCTCGAGCGCGGCCGGATCTCGTCGAAGCGCACCCCGCATCCGGCCCGGACCAAGATATTCGGTGGGCCTGCCGAGACACAAGGTGGATTCGAGCAGCTCGCAAAGGAACGCGCTTCCCGAACGAGGTTCGCTGCAAATGACATAGCCGCGCCGGCCGCTCGCTCCGTTCCGCCCATCGGCATCGATCACGATTTCGCGCTCCTGCGATCCAACCGGCTGCCGACTAGCCTCTTTCCGGTTCAGGTTGAACCGGAACGAGGCTAGAAAGGTCTTTGATTGCCGTGCTTGGGTCTGAAGCTGGCCCCGCCAGCTTCGGACCCGGCGCATTCCGAGCCGCCAGAATGAGCAGGTGCCGATTGCCCCCGGCAATCGGCAGTCGTGCCCGGGGCACGGCGGCCAGCTCATTCCATCTGGCTCGAAATCACTCTGAGACGTCGAAGCCGGCGGAGGCAATGATCGCATCCTGCAGGGCTGAAATTCCCTGGTCCACGAGCGCGCTTGTCGTTGCTCCCACCGTGATTGTACGACCGGGCGATGAAAGCCCTTCAATGCCTCGTCTGCGGCGACCTCGTCGAGGACCTTGGAAAGCCGCTCACGCCGCGCGCCTGCCTTTGCGGTCGTCACTCGATCTGGACCCTCGATCGCATAGGAAATCGGGTCGCCGTTTACGACCGCAAAGGCACGCGCAACAGAGCGTGCCTTGTCCGCATCTCGAACGACTTCCTCAAATATATGGCGCCGACAAACGCCAGCATCATCCAGCGGATGATCGACGGCAGACAGGAGATCACGCACTTCAAGGAACAGCATTCGCTCATCGTGAAGACGGCGATCGGCACGCCCGCCGATTCCGTTTGGGCCGACAGCCTTCCCATTCCTGCCGCCCTTTCAGAGGCACCGGTCCGTCGACGCCAATTGCTCGCGCGCCTCGCCGTCGCGCTTTGGAAATGAGCCTGCGCCTGAGACTTGGAGCGGCGCGGGGCTTTCGCTCATCCTCGCCAGCAGGCTGATTCCCTCCATTTGCGGCTGCCGCGGCTCGCCCAGCATGTCGACCACCGTCGGCATGACATCGAAGCCGTCGGCCATGCCATGATGTCCCGGCCCGATTCCCGCGCCTTGGAAATAGGCGATGCCATGGCGGCCGGTATGGCCGCCGGTGCGCCGATACGGCACTGGGCCGATCTGCCCCAGCACGGGATGAACCAGACCCAAGGGCGCGCTGTTCCAGGCGACGGTCATATCCGCTTCGCTCGGTCCGCGCGCGCGTGCGATCGACGCCGGACGGTCGACGGTCGCGACGGCGTCCCGCCCCGTCACCACGTCGCGGCATTCGCGAAGCAACGCTTCGATCGACCGGCACACGGCTTCGAACGCCTGCGACTCGACGATGCCGTGGCGCTCGCGGCCCTTGAGATTGATGCGTATCCGCCCGTCGAGGAACGCCGGCAGGGCGAACGCCGGCATATGCCGCCAGAATCGGCGATAGTGCGACGCCGGCATCCAATCGAGCCCCTGATGCCCAGGCGCGATAGGGCGAAGCCGGCGCCGCGCGGCCGACCAGGCCCGACTCACGCGCCAAGGCACGAAGGCGGGCCGCACAAGCCGCATGATCTCGGTTTCCCAGACCATGTCCTCGGTCAGCAGGGGAATGCCGGCGTCGACGGCCGGCCACTCCCGGCGCCGCAGATGGGCCTTGCCGAAATGGCTGCGATAGAGAAGCTCGGGCAAAAGCAGCATGCTCGCCGCATCGCCATCGTTGGCGCCCATCCCGTCGAGATTGAACAGCACGAGGCGGACATCGGGAAAGCGTTCCATCAATCGCCCGATCATCCGATCCGCGGCAACATAGATCGCCTCCAGCCCCTGCCGGGCGGGTTCGGCCGAGGGATGACCATGCAGCGGATGATGCGGATCGACACCATGCCAAAAGGCTTCGATCGCCGAGTGAAATTCTCCGATTGCGACCATGGCGAGATCCCAGCCCGCCAACCGCTCGGCGAGCAGCCATTCCACGATCTGCGCGCGCGCTTCGATGGCCCGGACCAGCGCCTGCGCCATGTCCCGCGTCCGCCCGGCCGAGGGCCAGCTGAGACCGTACATCCATTTGAGCGCCGGATAGGCGCCGAAGCGCGCGGCAATTTCACCGGCGATGCCGTCCGGACGCGCAGCCGATACGATTCCAGAATCATGCGCTCCCCAGCCCACCATTCCCTCGACCTGCGGGGCGCTTGCCAGCGCGCAGCCCGGCATGTCGAACACCACGGTGCGCGCCCTCAGCGCAGCGGCGAACGGCGGTTGGAAAGTGGGGCGCTGGATGACCGTGTAACGCGCAGGATCGAAATCGACCGCGCTCCAGCGGTCCAAGGTCGCGGGCGACAGGCCGGTGCTGGCATGTTCCCATGCGAGCCCGGTCCGCCTGGCGGTGCCATGGTCGAGCAAGAAGCAGGCGGCGCTGCGCTCGATCCGAGCCAAGGCCGGCAGCCGTCCCGCATCGATCAGGCGCCGCGCCCATCCGTGCTCGAAGGCATCGAGCCCGATCATCAGAACGCGCGCCTGCCGCATGTTCATTCTCGCTTGAATCGGGCGCCATCGACCGGGCGCAATCGCACCGGGCCCAAGTCTAGCATGTTTTGCCGACACGCAAAGAATTGGCTTGGGGAGTCCGCCGAAGGCGACGACCTATTCGGGCAGATCGTCCCAGATGTCGGGATTGGCGAGCAGTTCGGGTATGCGTTCCCTGACCGTCTCCCACATTTGCGCGCCGGCGATCAGGCCGTTCCGGCGCAGCTCGGCGATGCGCTCTTCCGCTGCAGCCTCGGCGCCGGCGGCGCCGTACCACAGGATCGTTTGCCACGCACAGGCGCACACATCGCGTTCGGTCAGCATGACGGCGGACTGAAATACCTCCCGCGACGCCATGTCAATCCGGCAATGCGCCGCCATGGCGCCAGTTTGGGTCGGAGGCCGGGCGACAAAAAAGCACCCTGGTCGGCATCGCAGGCCAGGGCGCAATTGACGTGGAGCGCGAGGCTAAGGGAGAAACCTGCGCGCTCCTGACACGCGTTTAGCGCGAATTGGTTGATCTCCGGTTATTAAGAACGGTGAAGACCGGGGTGATCTCATTCGAATTCGTAGGCCCGTTCGCCGTGGCTCGCGAGGTCGAGGCCGTCATGCTCGGTCTCGGCAAGCCCCTGCCGTCAGCGCAGCGCCGCCCGAACGCGCGCAGCCGAAAAGAGCGAGCGCCGCTCGTCGCTGAGCAGCCGGCGCTTTCGCTGCGGCCATGTGCGGTCCCATCCGGCGAAATCGGCGAGGTTCGATCGTATCGCCTGCAGATCGCGGTCCGCGGCAAAGAGCTGCCGGCGATCCGCATCCAGACCGGGCAGCTGGAAGCGCTCG
>DATFHP010000160.1:0-7154 GCA_035248285.1 Allosphingosinicella sp.
CGAAATGACTGATGTATCCGGAGATGGCTTCGCCGAACTCCAGTCAGATGGCACCCTCCACGGCGCAATCTGCTACCATCACGGCGATGAGTATCCTTTCATCGCTCGAAAATGGACTTCTTCAACAGCCTGCTAGACGCTGTCAGCGACGATCTTCGCCCAGGCCGCTTCGTCGATCACCTCAATGCCAAGCTCCTGCGCCTTCTTGAGCTTCGAGCCTGCGCCTGGTCCGGCAATGACAAGGTCGGTCTTGGCCGACACCGAAGCCGCCACCTTCGCCCCGAGCGCCTCCGCCTGCGCCTTGGCTTCGTCGCGCGACAGCGTCTCGAGGCTGCCGGTGAAGACGAGCGTCTTGCCGGTGACCGGCGATGCCCTGGTCTGCCAGACGAGGTCGGCCGGCCGCACCCCGGCGCGGAGCAGGTCATCGACCGCCTCGCGGTTGTGCGGCTCCTCGAAGAAGTCGAGGATGGCATTGGCGACCTCGGGCCCGATGTTGGGAGTCTCGATCGCCGCGACCACTTCCTTGTCGCGCCGCTGCAGGAATCGGGACTCGGCTTCGCCTTCCAGCGGCCGCGCAGCGCGGCGGATGGCAAGCGCCTCGTCGATCTTCGTCCTGAAGGCATCGAGCGAGCCGTAGCGCCGGGCGAGATCGCGCGCGGTGACCTCGCCGACATGGCGGATGCCGAGCGCGTAGAGAAAACGGTCGAGCGACGGCGTCTTGCGCGCTTCGATCGCGGCGAGAAGATTGTCGACCGAGGTCTCCGCCCAGCGTTCGCGTTCGAGCAGCCGCTGCCTCTGTCCCGCGAGCCGGAATATGTCGGCCGGCGATTGCAGGAGCCCGTCGCGGAAGAAACTTTCGATCGTCACCAATCCCAGCCCTTCGATGTCGAGCGCATGCCGGCTGACGAAATGGCGCAGCCGCTCGACGCGCTGCGCCGGGCAGATCAGGCCGCCGGTGCAGCGGATGTCGACCTGCCCCTCCTCGCGTACCGCTTCCGAGCCGCATTCGGGGCAATGGTCGGGAAAGACATAGGCCGGACGCCTGGCCTCGGGGGTCAGATTCTCGAGCACCTGCGGAATGACGTCGCCGGCGCGCTGGACGCGCACGCGGTCGCCGATGCGGACGCCGAGCCGCGCGATCTCGTCGGCATTGTGCAGCGTCGCATTCGTGACGGTCACGCCGCCGACGCTGACCGGCGTCAAGCGCGCCACCGGCGTGAGCTTGCCGGTGCGGCCGACCTGGATGTCGATCGCCTCGAGCGTGGTTTCGGCGCGCTCGGCGGGAAATTTGTGCGCAAGCGCCCAGCGCGGCGCACGCGCGACCTGCCCGAGGCGGCGCTGCCAGTCGAGCCGGTCGACCTTATAGACCACCCCGTCGATGTCGAAGTCGTAATCGGCACGCTTGGACTCGATTGCATGATAATGAGCCAGCAGGGCGTCGAGGCCCGCGACGCGCCGAAGATCGGCCGAAACCGGCAGGCCCCAGGATTCGATCGCCTTCATCACCGCATAGTGGCTGTCGGCAGGCAGCCCCGAGACCTCGCCCCAGCCGTGCGCGAAGAAACGCAGCGGCCGCGACGCGGTAACCGACGCATCCTTCTGCCGCAGCGAGCCGGCGGCGGCGTTGCGCGGATTGGCGAACTGGCGCGCCTTTGCCGGATCGGCGGCCTCGGCAAGCAGGCGGGCATTGAGCGCGGCGAAATCCTTCTTCGCCATATAGACTTCGCCGCGGACCTCGAAAACGGCCGGCGCGCCGTCGATCCGCCCGGGCACGTCGGCGATCGTTCGGACATTGTCGGTGACGATCTCGCCGGTGGTGCCGTCGCCGCGAGTCGCGGCCTGCACCAGCAGCCCCTTTTCGTAGCGCAGCGAACAGGACAGGCCGTCGATCTTGGGCTCGGCGGTGAGCGCGACCTCGGCATCGGCGGACAGGTTGAGGAACCGCCGCACGCGCCCGACGAAATCGCCGACCTCCTCGTCCGAGAAAGCGTTTTCCAGGCTGAGCATCGGCAGCGCATGGCGCACCTTGGAGAGGTGGCCGGCAGGGGCCGCCCCGACCTGGCGCGACGGACTGTCCTCGCGGACCAGATTCGGGAATCGCGCCTCCAGCGCGGCGTTGCGGCGGACCAGCGCATCATAGTCCGCGTCCGAAATCTCGGGCGCGTCCTGCCCATGATAGAGGAGATTGTGACGCGCGATCGCGGCGGCGAGCCGTTCGAGCTCGTCGGCCGCCTCGCGCTCGCCGAGCGTCTCCGGCGGGCGCTCCGCGCCCGTCACGCGACCTCCAGCAGCCGCACCGCCTGCGCGCGCGCCTCGTCGGTCACCTGCGCGCCGGAGAGCATCCGCGCGATCTCCTCGCGCCGGCGCGACTCGTCGAGCCGCTGCACGCTGGTGCGCGTGACCAGGCCGTCGTGGCTCTTCTCGATCAGCAGATGCTGGTTGCCACGCGCCGCGACTTGCGGACTGTGGGTGACGACCAGCAATTGGCCGCGCCCGGCGAGCCGGTGCAGCCGTTCGCCGACCGCGCTCGCGACCGCGCCGCCGACGCCGCGATCGATCTCGTCGAAGATCATCGTCGTCGCATCGCCGCGCTCGGCCAGCGCCACCTTGAGCGCCAGGATGAAGCGCGACAGCTCGCCGCCGCTGGCGATGCGGGTCAGCGGCGCGAAGGGCGCGCCCGGGTTGGTCGACACCTCGAACTCGACGCGGTCGCGGCCATGAGCGGTCGAGGCGGCATCGCCCAATGGCGCGATCACCGTCCTGAAGCTGGCCGCGTCGAGCTTCAGCGGCGCCAGCTCCGCCGCGACCGCCCGATCGAGCCGCTCCGCGGCAGCGGCGCGCAATGCGCTGAGGCGTGCGGCGGCGGCAAGATAGGTCTGCCTTGCTTCGCCGGCGGCGCGCTCCTGCGCCGCCAGGCCTGCGCTGCCCGCATCGACCGCCGCGAGCCGATCGCCAAGCGCCTGCGCGAGCACGGGAAGCGCTTCGGGATCGACGCGATGCTTGCGCGCCAGCGCGCGAAGCTCGAACAGCCGCGCCTCGGCCTCCTCGAGCCGCGCCGGATCGAAGGCCAGCGCCTCGGATGCTTCGGCGAGCCGGTCTTCGGCCTCCGCCGCCTCGATCACCGCACGGTCGATCGCGGCCAGCGCCTCACCCAGCCGGTCGTGCTCGCCGGCGATCCGCTCCAGCCGCCGCGCGGCCTGGCGCAGCAGCGCGAGGCCCCCTTCCGATCCGCCGAGCAGCTGCCCGGCCGCTTCGATGTCCTCGGCCAGCCGCTCGCCTTTCTGCATCGTCGCGCGCAAGCCGGCGAGCCTCTGCTCCTCGCCCGGCTGCGGCGCGAGCGCGGCCAGCTCGGCGACCGCATGCTCCAGCCAATCGCGATCGCGCGCGGCGAGCTCCAGCGCCTCGCGCGCGGCGGCCAGCCCGGCTTGTGCCTCCTGCCAGCCGGCATAGGCGCGCTCGGTCTCGCCGGTATCGATCATGCCGAAGCTGTCGAGCAGCGCACGATGGCCGCGCGGATTGAGCAGGCCGCGCTCGTCATGCTGACCGTGGATCTCGACCAGCATGGCGCCGAGATCGCGGACCAGGCCTGCCGAAACGGGCTGGTCGTTGACCAGTGCGCGGCTGCCGCCGTCGGCGCGGACGATACGTCGGATCAGCAAAGGCTCGCCGGCGCCGCTTGCCAGCCCATTGTCGGCGAGCAGCGCCTGCGCAGGGTGATCGGGGGGCAGATCGAAGCTGACGCTCACCACCGCCTGCGCCTGGCCGCTGCGCACCAGTCCGCGCTCGGCTCGCACCCCCAATGCCAGCCCGAGCGCATCGAGCAGGATCGACTTGCCGGCGCCGGTCTCGCCGGTCAGGACCGCGAGGCCGGGCCCGAATTCGAGATCGAGCGCTTCGATAAGGACGACGTCGCGAATGGTGAGGCCGGTCAGCATCGACCAGACCGCGCCTGCCGCCGCCGGTCAGGCCGGATGCTTCTGAACCAGCTTGTAGGCGCGCTCATACCATTTGGAACCGGGATAATTGGCGCCCAGGACCGCCGCCGACTTGCGCGCTTCCTCGCGCACGCCCAGCGCCAGATAGGATTCGGTGAGACGCATCAGCGCCTCCGGCGTGTGGCTGGTGGTCTGATATTGATCGATCACGGTCCGGAAACGCACCACCGAGGCGAGCCACAATTGGCGGCGCTGGTAGAAACGGCCGATCTCCATCTCCTTGCCGGCGAGATGGTCGTTCACCAGGTCGATCTTGAGCCGCGCATCGGCGGCGTAACGCGTTTCAGGATAGCGGCGCACCAGCTCCCCGAGCGCATCGAGCGCCTCCTTGGTGGTGCTCTGATCGCGGTTCACATCCTCGATCTGCTCGTAATAATCGAGCGCGATCAGATAATGGGCGTAAGGCGCATCCTTGTTGCCGGGATGGATCGCCAGGAAGCGCCGCGCCGAATCGATCGACTTCTGATAATCCTTGGCGAGATAATAGCTGAACGCGCTCATCAGCTGCGCGCGGCGCGCCCAGACCGAATAAGGATGCTGGCGCTCGACCTCGTCGAACAGCTGCGCCGCCACCCTAAACTGTCGCCGGTCGAACCGGTCGCGCGCGGCAGTGTAGAGGGTGTTGACGTCGCGCGCGACATAGGAGGTGTCGGCGCCGCCTCGCTTGCGGCCGCCGGCGCAGCTGGCGAGCGGCGAAAGCAGGGCCACCAGTACAAGGGCGGCGATCGGGCGATAATATGGACGCATGTCGGCTTCTTAGGGTCCAAACCCCATCACCGCAACGGTCGTAATCGCCCGGAGCGGCGTAGCGGCAGGGCTAACCGGCGCATCCGTCCGCCGACGCGAAAACGACGCCGCCGGAAAACGATCGATGGGTGCGCAGCGCGGCCGCCGCCGATATAGCGGCCGGCGATGCTGCGCGTGCTCACCCTTTCGACCCTGTTCCCGAACGATGCGCAACCCACGCTCGGCCTTTTCGTCGAGCGCCAGACCTCGGGCCTCGCGGCGCGAAGCGACGTCGCGCTGGAGGTGGTCGCGCCGGTGGGCCTGCCGCCCTGGCCGCTTTGGCATCATCCGCATTATGCGGCGCGCGCCGTCTTGCCGCGCCGCCAGTCGTGGAAAGGCCTCAGCGTCCATCGTCCCGTCCATCCCGTGCTTCCGGGACCGGGCCGGCGCTGGACCGCGCGGCGCATGGCGCGGGCGCTGCTGCCGCTGCTGCGCGAGATACGGGCGCGCTTCCCCTTCGATGTCATCGATGCGGAATTTTTCTGGCCCGACGGTCCGGCCGCCATGCATCTCGCCGCGGCGCTGGGCGTGCCTTTCTCGGTCAAGGCGCGGGGCAGCGACATCAGCCATTGGGGCCGGCAGCCGGCGATCCGCAAGCAGCTGCTGGACGCCGCAGCGGCGGCCGGAGGATTGCTCGCGGTCAGCCAGGCGCTGAAGCGTTCGATGGTTGCGCTCGGCATGCGCGAAGACCGGATCCGGGTGCATTATACCGGCGTCGATCTCGATCGCTTCCGTCCGCGCGACCGCCGCGAGGCCAAGGCCGCGATGGGGATCGCCGGCGCTCTGATCGCCACCGTCGGGGCGCTGATCCCGCGCAAGGGACAGGCGCTCGCGCTCGACGCGCTGGCGCGCCTGCCCGACGCGACGCTGGCGCTTGCCGGCGAGGGACCCGACCGCAAGGCGCTCGAAGCGCAGGCGCGCGCGCTCGGCCTCGGCGCGCGCGTGCGCTTCCTGGGCGCGCAAACCCCCGAGCAGGTCGCCGACCTCCTCGCCGCCGCCGACCTGATGCTGCTCCCGAGCCGCTCGGAGGGGCTGGCCAACGTCTGGATCGAGGCGATGGCTTCGGGAACGCCGGTGGTGGCCCCGACCATCGACGGCGCGGAGGAAGCGATCACGCCCGAAGCCGGGATCCTGGTGCCGCGCGAGGCCGCCGCGCTCGCCGAAGCGGCGCGCGTGCTGATCGAACATCCGCCGGATCGCGCCACGGTCCGCAAGGCCGCCGAACGTTTCCGCTGGGAGACCAATAGCGCGCAGCTGTTCGAGCATCTGTCGAAGGTGGCGGCAGGATGAGCGAATTCGTCAGGAACAGTAGTACAAAGCGAGCAGGGCCGCTTAGTCGTCAAATGCATGAGACACGTCAGCAAATATGGTCCGCTCAGCCAGCATCTTTGCTTCGCCATCGATTATGTCAAGTTGGGTAACCCTCCCGTCATCGAACAGAACATGAGCCTCAAAAGCCTCGCTCGCATCACCACATTCCAATAGCAGTTCAAACCTGCCCGCAGCTATTTCATGTAGGCTTGCTCTATTCACGTCGGCCAACCGAGAGGCGACAGAACGAGGCATGTGAATGTAAGCCTCTCCGACGCGGATCCGCAGCTCGCTGACCAGCGAGCACGGTATCCGTGATTGTGTACAGGCTGTTGCCACTCCAGGCTCCACGCGCGGCGGGATGCGCATGACGATATCTGCCGCCACAGTCGTGCCTTCGATGTTGGTCGATAAATGCGTGAGGCCGGTAGCTGACACCTTAACGCCCGAATCGACTGCGGCCCTCACGATACTGGGCGCAGCTTCGATAAACATCGATGCGGCGATGATTAGCACGGTGCCCGTCATTCGAGTCCTTCCGCTTATATCGTGAAGGTGGACTACGAAGCACGACAGGGCAATGTCCGTTGCGGGCCATTTTCGATCTGTCATTTGTGGCGACAATTTAGCTGCGGAGCCTATCGGACCAAGGGCATCAATGCTGCCGCGATCCAGCGCTCCTCGCCGCGCAGCAGCCCCCAGGTGCGCGCCGCAGCCCGGCTGTCCATCGCCTCGACGCCGATGCCGCGGGCCTCCAAAGCGGCGACAAAGGCGCGCGGCGCGAATCGGTGCGCGGCGCCGGTGCCCAGAAGCAGGAACTCGGGCGGCGGCTCCAGAACCAGGATCGGCGCCACCGACTCGAGGGTCAGCGCGCCGAGCGGCGGCGCATCCCAGGCCAGCGCGCGCTCGGGGTTGAGCAGCAGCGCCCGATAGATTCCACCGTCGACCGAGAAGCCGCCGCCGCCGAAACCCTGCACGATCGGGCCGGCCGCCCCGCCGCTTCGTTCGAAGCGCGGCACGCGCTATCGGATCGGGATGCGATCAAATCGCATCACGATCCGA
>DATFHP010000161.1:0-11651 GCA_035248285.1 Allosphingosinicella sp.
CCAAGTCCGCCCAATATCAGAACAGCGTCTATGTGCTGCCCAAGCATCTCGACGAAAAAGTCGCGGCGCTGCATCTCGACAAATTGGGCGTCAAACTCACCACCCTCACCGATAAACAGGCCGCCTATATCGGCGTCAGCCCACAAGGCCCCTTCAAACCCGAACATTATCGGTACTGACCGCAAACCGGGTGTCGCGCAATCGCCCGGCCGCTTCCGACTTTGCAGGCGATTGGGGCGGCCTGGCGCGGCCGGAACGCCGTCGCGGCGATCACGAGCGTTGCGGGCAATGGGTCCTGACCCTAGACAGCAGATCGTGCGAAGCGCGACCGCCCCGATTGACCGCAGCCGTCTCCGGCCGGGACTGATGCCCCAATGATCAGCCTGTCGGTGGGCGCCGCCGCCGGCATCGCGCTGCTGATCGGCGCCTGGCTCGCGGCGGCGCTGTGGTTCTCGATCCGCGGCGCGCGCTTGGCCGGCGGCGCGCGGGCGCTTCAGGCGGAATTCCTCAAGAATCAGAGCCTGCTTCGCGCCGGACCGGCGATGCCGATGATCGTACGTCCGAATGGAAACATCGAATCGCTGCCGGGGCTGGACGCCATGCTGGGCCTGCAGCGCCCGCCGCTCGGCATGACGATGCTGGGCGAAGCATTTGCGCCCGAGGCGCTGGCCGAGCTCGCTTCGGCGGTCGACGATACGGCAGCATCCGGCGGCACCTTTGCGCTCCGGCTTCGGCTCACCCACGGCGAGCATGTGCTGCTCGTCCGCGGATTGCCGGCCCCGCCGCCTTATGTGGCGGGGACGGTGCTGCTGTGGTTTCTCGACATAACCGAGAACGAGGCGCAGGCGGATGCGCTGCGCCGCGAGGTGGGGCGGATCAATGCGGCGCTCAACGCCCTTTCGGCGATGATCGAATCCGCGCCCTTCCCGATCTGGCATCGCGGTCCCGACCTTCGCCTGGCGATGGTCAACAGCGCCTATGTCGAGGCGGTCGAAGCAGAGGATGCGATGACCGTGATCACCGGCGGCATCGAGCTTGTCGACGAAGTCGATGGCCAAAGCGCGGTCGAGCAGGCGGCGATGGTGCACCACCGGGGCGAACCCGCCACACGGACGGTTCCGGCAACCATCGCCGGCGAGCGCCGCATGGTGCGAGTCGTCGAGCTGCCGCTCGGGGAGTCGGGCGTTGCGGGCTATGCGATCGATGTCGAGGATCGCGAGCAAGCGCGCGCCGATCTCGCCCGTTTCGTCCGCGCGCAACGCGACATGCTGGACCGGCTGTCCGCGGGCGTCGCCCAATTCGCCCGCGACCGCAGCCTGATCTTCTTCAATCATCCCTTTGCGCGGCTGTTTTCGCTGCGCGCCGAATGGCTAGCCGACCGGCCGGAATTCGACCGCGTGATCGATCGCATGCGGGAAAGCGGCCATTTGCCCGAGGTGCGCGACTTTCCCGATTGGAAACAGGAAAAGCGGGGTTGGTTCACCGCGGGTCTTGCCGCCGACGAGGAGGACTGGCTGCTGCCCGGCGGCAAGCATTTGCGCGTGGTCGCGCAGCCGCTTCCCGACGGCGGGCTGCTGCTGATCTTCGAGGACCGTACCGAGCAGATCCAGCTCGCATCGGCGCGCGACACCCTGCTGCGGGTGCGCACCGCGACGTTCGACAATCTGTTCGAAGCGGTCGGCGTCTTCGCCTCGGACGGCCGCCTGAATCTTTGGAACAACCGGTTCAGCGCCTTGTGGGATTTCGAGGAGGAGCAACTGGCGGCGCATCCTCGCGTCGACACGCTGATGCCGCTGATCGCGAAGAAGCTCAAGAATCCCGCCCATGCCGGCCTGATGCGCGAGCTGGTCCGTTCGGCAACCGTCGAGCGCAAGCAGCGCAAGGGGCGCGTCTCGCTGACCGATGGCCGCGATTTCGAATTCGCGGCGGTGCCGCTGCCCGACGGCAATGCGCTTTTCACCATGCTCGACATCACCGACGCAAAGGTGATCGAGCAGGCCTTGCGCGAGCGCAACGAGGCGCTGGAGGAGGCCGACCGTCTCAAGACCGCGTTCGTGTCGAACATGAGCTATGAGCTTCGCACGCCGCTCACTTCGATCGCCGGCTTCGCCGAAATGCTCGCCGGCGGCTATGCCGGCGCGCTGCCGGCGCAGGCGAGCGAGTATGTCACCGCCATCCTCGACGCGGTGGCGCGCCTCGGGGCATTGATCGACAACGTCCTCGACCTCACCCAAAGCGATTCGGGCAGCCTGCTGCTGGCCGAGGATCAGGTCGACCTCGAGGCGATGTGCCGCGAGGCCGCGGCGGCGTTCGGGGAAGCGGCCGAACGCCGGGAGCTTCACGTGACACTCGATATCGATCCCTCGGTCGGACAGGTGACCGGCGACAAGAAGCGGCTGCGCCAGTCGCTCGACAACATTCTCAGGAATGCGATCGACTATACCGACGAAGGCGGCCGATTGCTGCTCCGGGCATCGGGAACGGCGACGCAGGCGGAAATCGTCGTGTCCGACAGCGGCAAGGGCATCGGGCCGGCGGATCAAACACGGGTCTTCGACCGCTTCCACCGTACCCAGCAAAGCGCTGGGAGCGAAGCGGCGGCGCTGGGACTCGGGCTGCCGCTCGCCAAGCAATTCATCGAGGCGCACGGCGGATCCATCTCGCTCGAATCCGCGCTCGGGGTCGGCACGACAGTCACGATCGTGCTGCCGCGCGCACCCGCCGTCTCCACCTGATGCGGCTGGCCGGGGCGCAGGCGACCGAGGCGCTGGGAGCGGCGCTCGGCCGTGTCATCGGGGTGGGGGACGTGGTCGCCCTCGAAGGCGAACTTGGTGCCGGCAAGACGACATTGGCGCGCGGGATCGCGCGCGGCCTCGGCTTTGCCGGCGAGGTCGCAAGTCCGACCTTTCCGATCGTCCAAACTTATGAGGGCAGCGGGCTGCGCATTCCCCTTTGGCACGTCGACCTCTACCGCATCGACGATCCGACCGAGCTGGCGGAATTGGGGCTGGACGATGCGCGCGGGGATGCGGCGCTGGTGATCGAGTGGCCCGAACGGCTTGGCGCCGCATTGTGGGCCGACAGCCTGCGCCTGCGCCTGCAACGGAGCGGCGAGGGGGCGCGCGCCTTGACAGCCCTCGTGCCACCGGCTTGGGAAGGCAGATGGCCACCACCATGATTCCGCCAGCCTCCGCGCCCGACTTTCTCGCCGCGCATGGTTGGGACGGCGCCGAGATCAGGCCGCTGGCTGGCGATGCGAGCTTTCGCCGCTATTTCAGGGTGCATCGCGGCGGCGATACGGCGGTGCTGATGGATGCGCCGCCCGAACATGAGGATGTCGAGCCGTTCCTGCGGGTGTCCAACCATCTCGCCGCACGCGGTTTCCCGTCGCCGCGAACGCTCGCGATCGATCGCGACAAGGGGCTGCTGCTGCTCGAGGATTTCGGTGACGACCGCGTCGGCCGCCTGCTCGAACGCGAGCCTGCCCGCGAGCGCGAGATCTACGAGTCGGCCATCGACACGCTGGCCGAGATCGCGCGCGACCCGGCCCCGCAGGACATTCCGCCTTATGATCAGGATGCGATGGCGCGCGAGGTCGACCTGCTGACGCAATGGTATGCGCCGGCGCTGGATCTGGCGGTCGACGAAGCGGGCTACCGAGCGGCCTGGCAACGGGCCTGGGCCGACGTGCTCAAAGCGGTCGAGGCCGGTCCGGTGCTCGTTCTTCGCGACTATCACGCCGAAAATCTGATGGTCCTCCCCGGCCGGCGCGAGCTTGGCCTGCTCGACTTCCAAGACGCGCTCGCCGGCCATCCGGCCTATGATCTGGTCTCGCTGCTCCAAGACGCGCGGCGCGACGTCGATCCCAAGCTGGAGGAAGCGATGCTTCGCCGTTATTATGCGGCAGCCGGCGTGCAGAACCCCGAGCGGTTTCGCGCCGACTATGAAGTGCTTGGAGCGCAGCGCAACAGCAAGATATTGGGAATCTTCACGCGGCTGTGGAAACGCGACGGCAAGCCGCATTATCTGCCCTTCCAGCCGCGCGTGTGGGGCTATCTGGAACGCAATTTGGAACATCCCGCGCTGGGCTCCGTCCGCAACTGGTTCGACACCAATATTCCTGCGGACAAGCGCGCCGCCGCCTGGAAGGCGGATGGACCGCGATGAGCCGTTACCGCGCGCCGCTCGCGCTTCGGCCGGATCAGCATATCGAGGTGCCGCCGGTGGCGATGGTGATGGCGGCGGGGTTGGGCAAGCGGATGCGGCCGTTGACGGCGACCCGCCCCAAGCCGCTCGTCGAAGTGGCCGGAAAGATGCTGATCGACCATTGCCTCGATCGGCTGCGGGCGGCAGGGGTCAGGCGTGCCGTCGTCAACGTCCATTATCTGGCCGATGCGCTCGAAGCTCATTTGAAGAATCGCGTCAAAGACATTGAAATCAGTATATCGGACGAACGCGAGCAACTGCTAGAGACGGGCGGTGGCCTGGTCCGGGCCCTGCCTTTGGTCGATTGCGATCCGTTCCTGGTGGTCAATTCCGACAATCTCTGGATCGACGGCCCGGTCGATTCGCTGCGCCTGCTTGCGGCGAATTGGGACGATGCGGCGATGGATGCCTTGCTGCTGCTTGTCCCGCTTGCGCGCGCCAATTGCCACGCCGGCCAGGGCGATTTTCACATGAGCGCGGCCGGCGCGTTGCGGCGCCGGAAGCGGGGCGTCGTCGCGCCCTTCGTCTACACCGGCATCCAGATGGTCTCGAAGCGGCTGTTCGAGGGCGAGCTTCCGGATGGGCCTTTCTCGACCAACCTGCTGTGGGATCGCGCCATGGCCGCAGGTCGCTGCTTCGGCGTGGTTCACCAAGGGCTGTGGTTCGACGTCGGCACCCCGGCCAATGTCAGGAAGACCGAGGATCTGCTGAGCGCCGCCTGACCCGAATGCGCCACGCTCGACTTGGCCCCACGACGAGCGCTAATCATTGACGGTGAACGCCCGACGTCCTTCCGTCCATACGATCGCGCCGCATCGTGCCTTCGCCGATGCGCTTGCCGCCGGGCTCATCGCCCAGCATGGCCGCGGACCGGTCGGATTGGCCCGCGGGCTGATCCTGCTTCCAAGCAATCGCGCGGTGCGCGCCGTCACGGACGCTTTCGTGCGCCGGTCCGACGGCGGCCTCCTGCTTCCCCGGCTCGTTCCCGTCGGTGCCGACGAGCTGGAGACGCAGATCGGCGGAGCGCTGGAGCCGTTGGCAGGCGACGCCCAGCCCATTCCTCCTGCGATCGCCCCGCTGGAACGGCTGATGGCGTTGGCGGGGCTTGTCCAGCAGCACGTGCCGGGGGTCGTCGATGCCGCCGAAGCACTCCGCCTCGCCGAGGACCTCGCCGCGACTCTCGACCAGCTGCTGATCGAAAATGTCGATCCCGCCCGGCTGCGGACCATCGGAGCCGAGGTCCCGGATCTTTCGGTCCATTGGCAAAGCTCGCTCGAGCGGCTGAACGTCATTCTCGATCAATGGCCGAAAAGGCTGGCTGCCATGGGCAGGATCGATCTCGCCGACCGTCGCAATCGCATTCTCGCCGCAGTGTCCCGCCGCTGGCGCGACAGTCCGCCACAAGGCTTCGTCGTCGCCGCCGGAATCGACACGACCGCACCAGCGGTGGCTGCCTTGCTGAGGACCATCGCCTTCCTGCCCCAAGGCATGGTCGTGCTTGCCGCGCTCGACTTGCGGATGGCCGAAGAGGAATGGCAGGCGCTCGGGCCGCATGAGCAGGATCCGGCGAGAGGCTTTCGGCCCCGGCCGCTCGAGGCGCATCCGCAATTTCACCTGAAGCTGCTGCTCGATCGCATGGGGATCGGGCGGGCCGAGGTCGAGGCGTGGCGATGGGGCGGCGGGCATGATGCGCCGGCGGTGCGCAGTCGCGCGCTTGCCCACGCCATGACCCCTGCACGCTTCACCGCGCGCTGGCAGCGGATGGCGCCGGCCGAGCGCAGATTGAGCGGCGTCAAGGCGATCGAACTGGCCGATCCGGCCGAGGAAGCGCAGGCCATCGCCATCGCCATCCGCGAGAGGATCGGGGAAGCGGGCGCCACCGCTGCGCTGGTAACCCCCGACCGGTCGCTCGCGCAGCGGGTCGCGGCGCATTTGCGCCGGTGGGGCATCGAAGCCGACGACAGCGCCGGCCGGCCATTGTCGCAGACACCCCCCGGCACGCTTCTGCTGTTGCTCGCGGCGGCGGTTGCCGAGCGATTTGCGCCGGTGCCGTTGCTAGCGCTGCTCAACCATCCGCTCGTCCGCGCAGGCGACCGCCGGCTGGCGTGGCTGGAAGGCGTGCGGCTGCTCGATAGGATGTTGCGCGGCCCGCGGCCACCCGCGGGGCTCGATGGAATCGCGCGTCGCCTTGCCGATCGGGTGGACGGCAGGGATCGCGACCTACGCGCGGCCGCCATGGCGTGGTGGCAGGAGGAGGCGACGCCTCTGCTGGCACCGCTCGATGAAGATTTTCAACGCTCCGCGCCCGATCTGCCGGCATTGATCGCGGCGCTGTCGCGTGCCGCATCGCGCCTCTGCGGCGATCCGCTTTGGGCCGGCCCGGCCGGGCGGAGCGCGGCGGATCTTTTCGGCGCGCTCGAGCCGGCGGTGTGCGACGGTCCTCGGCTGGCGGACCCGGCAAATCTGGCGCCGTTGCTCGAAAGGCTGATGGATCGCGTCGCGGTGCGACCGCCTTATGGCCAGCATCCGCGGGTATTCATCTGGGGCTTGATCGAGGCGCGGCTGCAGCATGCCGATCTGACCATCTTGTCGGGCCTCAACGAAGGCATCTGGCCGGCGCTTCCGGCGCCCGATCCCTGGCTCGCGCCGCGGATCCGGCGCGAACTCGGCCTGCCGAGCCTCGATCGCCGCATCGGGCTGGCCGCG
This sequence comes from Allosphingosinicella sp., assembly GCA_035248285.1. Classification (GTDB taxonomy): domain Bacteria; phylum Pseudomonadota; class Alphaproteobacteria; order Sphingomonadales; family Sphingomonadaceae; genus Allosphingosinicella. The sequence goes on from DATFHP010000161.1 coordinate 6,913, forward strand.
CATGATTTCGTCACCGGCCTCGGCGCGCGCCAGGTGCTCGTGACGCGTGCGCGGCGCGACGCGCGGGGGCCTGCGATCGCATCGCGCTTCTGGCTTCGCCTCGAGGCGATGACGGGCGGCCTGACCCGCTCGCCGCAGCACAAGCGTTGGGCGCAGCTGCTCGACGCGCCGGGGCCGCCGCGGCCGGTCGGCCAGCCCGCACCGTCGCCGGCCCCGCATGTGCGGCCGCGCTCGATCTCGGTGACCGAAGTCGACCGGCTCAAGGCAGACCCTTTTTCATTCTATGCGCGCAAGCTGCTCGCGCTAGCCGCGCTCGATCCCGTCGATGCCGATCCAAGCCCGGCATGGCGCGGCAGCGCCGTCCATCAGATCCTCGAAGCGTGGATGAAGCAGGACGCCTGCGATCCCGAACGTCTGCGCGCGCGCGCCGAGGTCCTGCTTGCCGAACAGGATGCGCATCCGTTGCTGCGCGCCATGTGGCAGCCCCGGCTGCTCGAGGCGATCGACTGGATTGCGCAGGAAGTCGCGCGCAACAAGGCCGAAGGGCGGCGTCCCCTGGTGGCCGAGGCTTCGGGTCGCTGCACCGTCGCCGGAGTCGAGCTCACCGGACGCGCGGATCGGATCGATCGCCTGGCCGACGGCGGACTGGCGATCGTCGACTATAAGACGGGGCGGGCTCCCAGCACGAAGGCGGTCCACGACGGCTATGCGATGCAGCTTGGCCTGATCGGCCTGATCGCGGAGCGCGCAGGGTTTGCCGGCGTGGAGGGTGTGCCCGCGGCGTTCGAATATTGGTCGCTCGCGAGGGACCGGGGCAAGCTCGGCTATGTCGCCAGTCCGGCAAGCGGCCGCGGCGGCGTGGACCCCGCCGATTTCACCGCGCTCGCTGCCCGCAACTTCATTGTCGCGGCCGGTAAATGGCTGACGGGCACCGAACCCTTCACCGCCAAGCTTCATCCCGAATATGCGCCTTATGGCGAATATGACCAGCTGATGCGGCTCGACGAATGGTATGGCCGCGAGCCCACGCGCGGGTAAGAAGTTCCGACCTTAATAGGCCGCCTCGAGCAAGCCTTCGATGACGTGGTGCTGCACGATGGGCTCCAGCCCGTCGACGAGGCGATAGGTCAGATGGTCGAGCACATGGCGCGGAACGTGCCGCGCATAGTCTCGCGTCAGCTGCAGATCATGGTGGTTCGCATTGGTACCGTCGGGCGCATCGGCGCCGACCACCAGCACCGGCCGCGCCTCGCCGGATCGGTTGGCGGTGCCGCGGTGGATGGTCAGCGCCGATCGCGCCGACATGTCGCCCATCTGCGGCATCTTCTGCACGGCGCGCTGCCGGTAGCGTGGATAAAGTGCCTTGGGTGGGAACATGCCGTTGGGAGAATCGGAAATATCATCCCATTGGGTGCCGGGCGCGATTTCGAGCGGGCCCATTTCGACGACCGTGTCGATGGCGGTAAGATTGAAGGCGAGCGAATTGAGGCGCCGGCCGATCAGCGTGGCTTCGGGCGCCGGAAAGTCGCGATGCCAGGGCTGATCCTGAGCACCCGGGAAGGGTATGTCGAAACCGATCTCGACCACCTTGTAATCGGGGCCGAGAATCGCGGTGCAGACCGCGACGAACCAGGGATGGGTGACGATGTCGACGAAGCCGCGAATCCGTTCCGGGTGGACTTCGACGTAAAAGCGCTCGGGGCCGCGCGGAAGAACGCCGCCCGGGACGGCGCGGGCTTCGGCGAACAGCTGGTCGATATCCTCGCGCATGCGCAGGACCCAGTCGCGACCGAACGCGCCCTTGAGGGCGATGATCCCCTCGCCGTAGAGCCCGCCCATGATCTGCGCGGTGTCCCACCCGTCGCCTTCGGTGCCTGAGGTCATGACCGTGTTTCCTTGCCTCGCCCTAGGACGCCGAACTAACGGGCTTGTTCCTCTTTGTCAGAGACCGCCCGATGGACCCGATGGCCGCCCTCTTCCGTGTTGAAGCCCGATCGGAAGGGAGCGGGCGGCGGCTGCAGATCGAAGGACCGCGCGCCGGCTCCGGAGCGACGCTCCGGCGCGACTATGTGCTGGAGGCAACGGGTCAGCAGGATTACCTTGATCTGTTCGAAGTGGTTGCCGGAGATTTCGGGACGCGCCTTCCGCGCAACCGCCGTCCACAGGATCGGCGGCCCGACGCGGTCGGCTGGACTCCGCTGCTGACCAGGCCGCTCTCGCCCGGGATAGTCTACGGCTATGGCGATCCGGCCGTGCTGCGCGTCGAGGAGCAGGCCGGCGCGGCTTATTATGCCTTCGTCACATCGAACGACGCGCCCGATGCCTTTCCGATCCTGCGCTCGACCGATCTGGGCCGCTGGCAGACGCGCGGCTTCGTTTTTCCGGCCGGGCAGCATCCGGCCTGGGCCGCGAGCGGACCCGGCACCAGCGATTATTGGGCGCCCGAGCTTCATCGGATCGGCGATCGCTATCTGCTCGCCTTCACCGCCCGCGACAGGAGCGGGTCGCTTGCCATCGGGATCGCGCGCTCGTCTTCCCCGGAGGGTCCCTTCGCCGCATCGGAGCAGCCCTTGCTCACCGGCGGAGTGATCGATGCGCATATTTTCGCGGATCACGACGGCACGGCGATCCTGCTTTGGAAGGAAGACGGCAACGGCCGCTGGCCGGGGCTGCTCGCGCAGGCGCTGCATCGCCAACCTGCGCTCACGTCGGCTCTGTTCCCCGACGCGCCGGACCGCCGTACCGCCGAGCTGACGGCCGCGCTTTGGCCGACAATGCAAGCGCTGGCGCCGATGGAGCGCTTCTTTCTGCTGCAACCCCTGATCGAGGCGGCAGTCGACCGATATTCGCGCCTCCGCGAAGCCTTGACCGCCGTCGGAGAGGATTGGGCCCGGGACATACTCGATGCCATGCGAACCCCGATCTTCGCGGCCCGGCTCGCCGACGACGGCGCATCGCTGATCGGCGACCCGCGCATCATTCTGGTCAACGATCTCGGCTGGGAGGGCCATTTGATCGAGGGGCCCTGGCTGACCCGACGCGACGGGCGCTATTTCCTATTTTATGCAGGCAACGACTTCTGCACGTCCGAATATGGCATCGGCGTGGCCGTCGCCGACGGCGTGTTCGGCCCTTATCGCAAGCAGCCGGACCCCCTGCTTCGATCCTCGTCCGAATGGACCGGGCCCGGGCATCCTTCGGTCGCGGACGGGCCCGACGGCACACCGCGCCTGTTCTTCCATGCCTATCCGCCAGGCCAGACGGGCTATAAGGCGTTTCGCGCGATGCTCTGCGCTTCATTGCGGTTTGACAGAGCGGGGGTGGCTGTTGTCGAGTGACGCGATGCGATGGGCCGCGAGGCAGAGTCCGTCGGCGCCGGTTCGCGGAGGTCGGGAAGATGGCAAGGCGCGAGTCTGATCGGGACGAGGAAGAGCGCGACACGGTGATCGTCGAGCGCAGCTCCGGTGGCGGCCTGATCGCGGCGATCGCGCTTGTCGTCGCCGTGCTTGCCCTGCTCCATTATTTCGAGCTGTTGCCTATTTAGGCCCCGGCTCTCCGCGTCCAGGCAGCTTCTCGCGGGATTTCCTGCGCCCCGCGTACAGCAGCGCAGCGACGATCGCCGCCGATCCGATGCCGAAGGCGAATCCGGCTACGAGCTTACTGCCCGATTTGCCGCCATCCGCGCTGCTCTTGCCCGTGTCCCGAATGCCCGGCGCATAGCCGTGCGGGGGAGGCGGTCTCTCTTCGTCGAGCGGCTGATCGGCCATCGTCACACCCTCACCGCCACCTGGCTGGGGCGTTGGCCCACCGACCGGTAGACGCGGGGGCCGAGGTCGAGCCGGAAAGCGCCCATCTTCTCCGAGGGCACGTCGGGCTCGCGGCCGACAAGATAGGACATCGACGTCTGGCCCGATTTGCCGTCGCCCCATTCGTAGACCACGTTGAAGGCGACCATGGGAATGAACAGGCGGCGTCCCTGAACATTGATTTCGCGCACATTCTCCTTGGGCATGGCGACCACGTTGCGCAGCCGCGCGCCCTTGCGTGCCGGAATAGCGATCACGCGCGCGCTGCGGCTGTCGTCGACCGGGCTGGCGAAGAAGGCCTTGATCTCCTTGTCCTGCTCGGCCCCCGCATTGAACATTCTGGCCTCGACCCGAATGTTGCGCGCATCCGCGTTGCCCACGTTGCTGATGGCAAGCTCATATTGCACCGCCGCTTCGGTGAGCGTGGCCGCGGCGCGGTCCGGCTTGAAGTCGAGCTGCAGCCAGGGACGAATCTGGATTCCGACCACGTCGCCGGTTGCCACGTCGGTGAAGTCGGGCCGCGGCGCGCGTTGCCGCTGGGGCGCGGGGCGGGGTGGGACCGGCGCCGGGCTGGGTTCAGGATAAGGATCGGCGACGCGATGGACCAGCTCGAGCGGTTCTCCGGCCCGGGACCGCTTGCCCAGGAGCCGCATTGCGCCGATCGCAAGCAGGAAGCCGAGCAGTACGAAGAGCAGATAGCTCCAGGAAAAGCGGGTCGAGCCCGAAGCCGGTTCGCCCGCTGCGGGCGCCGTTGTCGGAGCCACGGTCGGCGCGGGAGGCTGCAGCGAGGGAACCGCACCCGCCGAGGGGGCGGGGGCGAACTGCGCTGGCGTGCCGTCGCCCACGGGCGTCGCCGCGGCGGCCGGCCGAGCGTCGCGGGTTTGGCTGTCAGACCGCGCGGCCGGCTGCGGCGCGGACGAGGGCTGCGACGCG
>DATFHP010000162.1:0-3314 GCA_035248285.1 Allosphingosinicella sp.
CCGCATGCTCGGCCCAGGCGGAGGGATGGGTCTCGCCGGGTCCGGGCCGGGCCAGGCCGATCCGCGCGGCCGAGAAGCGCCGCTCCTCGCCTTCGGGCGACTCCGCGTTCATCCAGCCCAGCCGCGCGAAGCTGGACGCGACGGCTGCCGGATGCCGGATCAGGTAGATGATGCGGGGACGAAATTCGCGGATCAGCCAAGTGACCGCGAACGGATTGACCTCTTTGACGAGCACATGGCGATCACGCCGGCCGCCCAGCCGCCATTGCGCGGGGAATTTGACCACATTTCCCGAAAAGAAGGGAAGGCCCGCGAACGCCGCACGCGCCGATGCGCGATAGCCGGTGGGAAGCGCGTCCGGATCGATGCGGAAGACGACGCCGCGGCGCTTGTGCCGGAGCAGATAGGGCTGCGAAATCGGCTCCCTCAGATAAAGCGCGGCCGGGGATCGCCCGAGCGTGCTGCCCACCCAGCTCGAGCCGCTGCGCGGAATCGAGACTATCAGCGTCGGTGGCTTCGACGGCTTGAGAGCATGCGCGATGAGCCAGCTCAGCGGGCCGAGATTGGACCAAAACACCGGACTCATTCGCTGGTCTCCGGGGCTGTCGGCGGCAACGGAATCATGACCTTCCGGAACCGTTGCTCAGGCCGCAGCCCGCCAAGGGTGCTGCGCCTCATCGGTGGAGGCGGCGGGGCGGCGCGCACCGTGCTCCTCCGCCGGTACGAGCGACGCGTAGGTTTCGGCAAGGACCGGAAGGACCGCGGCGGGCGAAAAAAGCTGTGCGTAACGTTCGCGTCCGGCGCGCCCGATTTCGGCCCGGAGCTCAGGATCGCGCGCCAGCGTCAGCATCGCATTTGCAAGCGCCATCGGCTCGCCCGGCGGGACAAGCAATCCCGTGCCCTTGACGACGATGTCCGGTATGCCTCCGACGCCGGATGCAATCACCGGCACGCCATTGGCCATGGCCTCGATCAGGCTGTTGGGCGTGCCTTCCGCATAGGTGGGAAGAACGAACACGTCGAGCGTCTGCAGGAACGCGTCACGGCCCTCTGCGCCCTTGTAATTGCCGACAAAGTCGCAGCAGTGCGACAGACCCAGCGCGCGGGCGCGGGCGCGAACCTTATAGGTCTGCGGACCGTTGCCGGCGACGCGCAAATAGCAATTGCCGAGACGCCGCTCGACCTCGGCGAATGCATCGATGAGCACCATCGGTCCCTTGCCGTTCTCGAGCCGCGCGGCAAAGCCGAACACGAGGTCGAACGGAATCTGCCGTCGCGGGATGTGGCGCGGAAGCGGCTCGGAGACGATCAACGGCAAAATCCTGATCGCTTTGGTCGCAGGCAGCTTTCGGCCCCATTGCCGGGCGAGCCGCGGCGAAAGCGCGGCGACTTCGTCGCACAGCGGTATCACCTTGGCCAGCCGATCGTAGGACGCCTCGAGGCCGGGCATATGAAAAGGGGTGCCCAGCTCCTGGTACAGGATGGGAAGCCCGGCCGCTTTCGCGGCCTTGACGACCACATTCGTTCCGGCATCCGGCGTCACCACGTGCAGCACGTCATAGGCATTGGTCGCGAAATGCGCGCGGCATCGTTCGTAATAATGACCCGAGATCAGCCCCAGAACGGCCTGCCAGATCCGCCTGACGTGGCCCGGAAAACGCGAGAGCAGCACGAACACGAACAGGAAATGGGTCGCGATCCGGCGCGCGAGCTGAAGCGCCCCGAAGATCCAGGCCCGCTCGGCAATCACCTTGATCCTGACGCCGGCCTCGCGCAGCCGCTTCGCATAATTGTCGTCCGCCATGAACGGATAGAGGAGAAGGACGGTCACGTCATGACCGGCCCGCTCCAGCTCGACGGCATAAGCGACGAGCGTTTCATCGGCGCCGCTGATCGGCCCTTGAAAATTGCTCTTGCATAAGCCGATCCGCAGCCGCGAGGGCGCCCCGCCATCGGGCGGCGAGACCTTCTCCTGAATCACTTGAACCGCCCGATCAGGTCGCGGCAGAGCAGCCAGATGAGCGAGACATGCGCCTTCAGGTGAAAAGGGTTGAGCCGCACCGCCGCCCACAGATAGTCCCTCGCCGCCCGGGTGTCGGCGTTGACCAACGCCACGGCCGAATCGTGAATCAGCGAGCCGTAGATGATCTGCATGTGACGCTTGTGGGTTCGGCGCCGGCGGATCCAGGAGGCGCTGCGGGCGCGGCCCTGCGCAAGCAGCCGGGCGTGAAGCCGTTTGTGGCGCCGTTCGTGAGTCGCCCGGTTCGAGGTCTTCTGCCCCGAGGCTTCGCCGCGCATCCGGTAGACGGAGACCGGCTCCTTGACCGCGTCCACCCAGCTGCGGTCGGCGACCCGGATCCACAGATCGTAATCCTCGAGAACGTCCAGCGAAGGATCGAACAGGCCGGCATCGATCAACGCCCGCTTGCGCGCGACGACCGTCGACGTCGCGATGAAATTGGCCTCTAGCAGCGGCCAGTAGACATCGCCTCTCGGGCATTCGTCGGGCACGACGAGGCCGATCGGCAGGCTGAAACGCGAATCCCCCAGATAGGTGCGACCGTAGACGAGGCCCACATCGGGGAACTGCCTCAGCACGCTCAGCTGGCTTTCGAGGCTGTTCGGCAGACGCAGATCGTCGTCGTCGAGGAAGGCGATGAATTCGCTCGCGCTCGCTTCGATGGCGATGTTCCGGGCGCACGACGTGCCCTTATTGTCGTCGAGCCGGATATATCGGATCCCCTCGAGGCTGCGGCAAATCGCGGGCGTATCGTCGGTGGATGCATCATCGACAACGATGATCTCTGCATTCGCGCCGGCCGCCTTGGCGCTGGCGATCGTCTCGGGCAGCCATGCCGCACGGTTATGGGTCGGGATAACGATCGTGACGTCGGGCATGATGGATTGCATCTGATCCGTATGTTGGAGGGTCCGGACGCACGTCCCTCCCTCGCTTCAAATTTGCGATGTTAGAACCGTCGGTCCCTGTTGCCCTCGAAGTGCCACTTCCCACAGCCCAGCCAACGGGCACAATATTTGGCTAAGCAGGAATTCCCCCGAACGCACCTTACAACGGCAATTGCCTTCGCGGCAACTTGCATGCGGTCCTGCTTGACCCGTCACCCGCCTCGAGCACCGCAGGAATGCGCGGGCGCGGCATTCACGCAAGGCGCAACCGCTTTCCTTGACAGAGCGGGCTGCTGCCCCATATGCGCCGGACCCTGCCAAGGCAGCGCAAGGCCCCTTCGTCTAGCGGTCCAGGACGTCGCCCTCTCACGGCGAAAACACGGGTTCGAGTCCCGTAGGGGTCACCA
>DATFHP010000163.1:0-5114 GCA_035248285.1 Allosphingosinicella sp.
TATAAGATGCACTATATCAATCCGCTCAACGGCAGCGCGGCGATCCCGACCATCACCACCGCGATGCAGCTTGTGCCCAAGGGCTTCTCGTCCTTGCCCTATCGGTCGACCGCCGGAACCGTCTTCTCGGTGGTCGAAGGCGAAGGAACGGTGACGCTCGGAGACCAGCGCTTCGCACTGGCCCCCAAAGACCTCTTCGTCGCGCCCAGTTGGTTCCCGATCCAGATCGAGGCCGAACAGGACCTCATCCTCTTCTCCTATTCCGACCGAATCGTTCAGGAAAAACTCGATATCTTCAGGGAGTCCCGCGGCAATGAGTGATGCCAGTTTCGTCCTTCCACCACCACCGCGCGTCGCCATTCCGGTGCTCGGATCAAGCGCGCCGTACGCCGTCCGCCGCATCTACTGCGTGGGCAGGAATTATGCGGAACATATCCGCGAGATGGGCGGCGACGAGCGGCAGCCGCCCTTCTTCTTCCAGAAGCCGACCGATGCGATCGTCGGCGACGGGGCGCACATACCCTATCCCTCGATCACGAGCGATTTCCAGCACGAGATCGAGCTGGTGCTTGCGGTCGGACGGGCTGGCAGCGACATTCCGCCGGAGCAGGCCGCCGACCATATCTTCGGTCAGGCCGTCGGGATCGATCTGACAAGGCGCGATGTTCAGGTCGACGCGCGCAAGACCGGGCGTCCCTGGGAGATCGGCAAGGCCTTCGACCGATCGGCGCCGATCGGCTTGCTTCATCCCACCAATGGATCGGCGCTGCTGCAGGCGGGTGCCATCAGCCTGGCCGTAAACGGAGAGACGCGCCAGAGCAGCGACCTGTCGCAGATGATCTGGAACTGCGCGGACATCGTCAGCCAGCTATCGCGCCAATATCGTCTCGAGCCCGGCGACCTCATCTACACCGGGACGCCGGCGGGCGTCGGTCCCTTGAAGGTCGGCGATGAAGTGGTCGGGCGGGTTGCCGAACTCACGCCGCTCACGGTGACGATCGTCGATCGCGGAGGCTGACCGCGTCGACGGCGTCGTTTGGGGCCGCTGACGCAAAGATCAGAGGAGGCCGGAGCGCTGCGCCCCTAGCGATTGAAGGCGCTCAAGCTCCGCGATCGACGGTTCGACCTCCAAGGCAAGACCGACCCCTGCCAGATAGCGCGCCTTGGGTTCCGGATCGGTGGCAGCGGCGATCACCGCGTCGGTGACCGGAGTCAGATCGGCCAGGAAATCGGCTGCGTGCCTCGCCCGCGCAGCCTGAAGCGCGTCGGAAATGCCCCGATAGGGCTCGGTAACGATCCGTGTCGCCTTGTCCATGATCGCAGTCTGGAACTGCCCCGGCAGCACGCTCGGCGCGCGAACGCCGAACGGCCGACCCTCGATATCGACCACTGCCGCGGCGCAATCCAGCGCATGCTTGGACGCACAATAGACGCCCAGAAGAGGCGTCGAGAGGATGGCCCCGATCGCGGTCACCGTGACGATCCTGCCGCCCCCCTGGCCGCGCATGATCGGCAGCACCGCCCGCATCAGCTCGACCGGGCCGAAATAATTGGCCTCGAAAATCCGGCGCGACAGCTCTTCGGGCGTGTCCTCGATCGAGGCGGCCGCCACGATGCCCGCGTTGTTGACCAGCGTGTCGATACGTCCGTGGCGGCTGACGGTCCGGTCGAGAGCGAATCGCCGGGAGCCTTCGTCGGTGACGTCGAGCGGCGCGATCTCGATATTCTCGAACCCCTTGAGCGTCGCCGGCGCAGCGTCGGGATTGCGCATGGTGGCAACCACCGTGTCGCCACGCCGGGCGAACGCCAAGGCAATCGCCTCGCCGAACCCTGAGCTGCAGCCCGTGATCAGACATACCGCCATGTCGGAACACCCTTCCCCACGAGAATGGGTGGACCATTCCGGTCCACACGATCAGCGCCATAAGCAAGCCCGGCGGCCCCATGGCGATCGGCCGACGTCGACAGGGCCGAAACCCCTATTTCAGGGCAAACATCACGCCCTCACCGGCTTCATTGCCGACGGCATGGAACCGAAATCCCGACAAAAGCCGATCGCTAGAGCCCAACCGATCGCACCGGCCGAAGCCAGTCATACCTTGGCCATGACATCGGCCCAGCGCTCCAGCATCTCGTTTTCGTGGCCCGGAACCATATGGAATTGCACTTGCTTGACGCCCCATTCCTTGAGCCGCCGCAGGCGATCGACCAATTCCGCTTTCGTGCCCGTCGTGGTGAAGGCTTTGATCACGTCGCCGGTGATGTGGGTTTCCTCCGGTCTGACGAACATCAGATGGCCGCGATGATTGGACAGATAGCGCGCATCGGCCGGTGCATATTTCTCGTAGATTTTGCGATAGGCCTCGAGCGCGTCGGGAAGCGGGAATCGGCCTGGTATGATCGACCCGAATTCCTGTTCCTCAATCGAATTGTGGAACAGCATAGAAGCCGCAGGCCCGGCCTGCGCAATCGACTTTGCGCTATCGGCAGGCTCGCCTTCGTCGAGAACCCGCCCGCTGATGAGGGCGATCGAGTAAAGATCCTTGGGATCGCGGCCGGCCTGGGTCCACAGGGTACGCATGTCTTCAAGTTCGCCCAACCCATGCTCCGAGGCGCCAAGCCATTGAGCGCCATAGTCTGCGACCATGGCCCGACCCTTCGGTCCCAAAGCCGAGATGGCCAAGGGAATCGGATCCTTGATGTTGATCAGCTCGGGCTCTGGGTTGAGGAAGCGCGTCTTGTGGACCCCGCCCTCGATTTCCAGTTCGATCATCTCGCCGGCGAGAAGACCCTGGACGTCGTCGATGAACTTGCTCATCCGCGCCAGCGTGACCGGCTTCAGGCCCATCGTCCGCCGGCCCGTGAAGCCCGTCGACACGCCGAACACGATCCGCCCCGGCGCCAGGGCGTTCAAGGTGGCGAGACCGCTGGCCGCGACCGGCGCGATCCGGTTGGAGGGGATCATCACCCCGGTGCACAGCTTGATCTTCGACGTCTTCATCGCCGCCGCGCCCATGGCGGCGAACATCTCCGCATTGAGAAGGGCGGTGTCGTAGAACCATGCCTGCGAATAGCCGAGCTGCTCGGCACGCAGCGCGACCTCCCATGAATTTGCCTTGGTCGGCAGTTGAATCGCCAAGTCCATATGATGCCCTCTCCGTTAGAATTGACCGTTGCTATCAGCCCTTCAGAGGGGCGTCATCGGTTAAGCGGCATTCCACTCACAGAAAGGTGCAAGCCCTCGCCGCCTTGCTCGCTGCGACCGAGAAGACGCGATTGCTTGGGACCATATGGCCCAACTTCCCGCTGAAGCTTGGCCGACTAATTCACGCGTTGACATTGTCAAGCCTCCAACTAGCCTCGACCGCGCTCATGCGTGCGTTGGGCGGCCGATCCCGCCTCTTATCGACATGGGATGTTCATGGAGAGATGATGTTCACGGATCAGGAATCCGCCGCAGCTCCGGCTTCCGGCACGGCGGAGCGGCGGCCCGTGTCGCATGGCTACCGCATGTACGCCATGGGCTTCCTATTCGTGACCTATATGTTCAATTTCGTCGATCGGCAGATCTTGGTCATCCTGGCCGAGGCGATCAAGACCGACCTCGGTCTCGCCGATTGGCAGATCGGGGTGCTTGCAGGCCTCGCGTTCGCTTTGTTCTTTTCGATCATGGGCATTCCCATCGCCCGCCTTGCGGATCGGCACAGCCGCACGATGATCATCGCCGCGAGCCTGGCAATCTGGTCGCTGTTCACGGTTTTCTGCTCCCAGGCCCGGAGTTTCACGCAGCTTGCGCTGTTCCGTGTCGGAGTGGGGGTGGGAGAGGCCGGCTGCAATCCCGCGGCGCACTCCCTGATCACCGACTATGTACCACGAAGCAAACGCGCCAGGGCGCTTGCCATCTACTCGATGGCCAACCCGATCGGCATATTGCTCGGCATGGCCCTCGGCGGGTTGATCGCGCAGAAATGGGGATGGCGCGCCGCGTTCGTCGTTGCGGGAGCGCCAGGGCTCGTCCTCGCTCTCATTGCAGTCCTCACGCTGCGGGAGACCCGGGCAAAGCTTCCCCCGAACGCCGATACCGATGGGACGGGCGACGGTGGATTTGGCGGCACGATGCGGCAATTGCTGCCCAAGCCGAGCTACTGGCTGATCACATTCGCCTTTGCCGGCGTCCTTTTCGTGGCCGCTCCATTCCAGGCGTTCGCAGCGCCTTTCTTCCTGCGCAACCATACCGCCGGCGTCGCACAGCTGGCGGCGGCCGCGTCCGAGCAATTTGGGCTATCGCTCGCGCCGATCGGCTTCCTGGGGCTTGCCCTCGGACTGGCTTCGGGGCTGGGAGGCGCCCTGGGCGTTCTCGTCGGCGGCATGGCGGCCGACCGCCTGGGACGCGGCGACGCACGCGGCTATCTGGTGGGGCCGGCGCTGGCATGCCTCATGGCGGGGCCGGCCAGCGCCGCCGCCTTCATGGTCGCCGACACCCGGGCGGCCTTGTTGCTGTGGGGAATCGCCTACTTCATGCTCCAGCTTCCTACCGCACCGGTCTTCGCTGCGGTCCAGACGATCGCACCTCCGGGGGGAAGGGCCACGTCGGCAGCGATCCATATCTTCACGATCAATCTTTTCGGGATCGCGCTCGGCCCTCTGGCGACGGGCGTTCTGTCGGACCTGTTCAACACCGGAGCCGGCCTCGGTCCTGCGTCCGGTCTGCGGTACGCCTTGGTCTCCATGTCGATAGTGGCGCCCATCTCGGCGGCGATCTTCTGGATGGCGCGCCGCACCTTTCGCGAGGATTGCGTCGGATAGCCTGCCAAATTCAGGCGGCGCGCACCGCCTTCACGCGGTCGGGCAGGAAACGGAAAGTGCCGCAGCCCGAGCAATTGTTATTTGACTTCCGAACGCCGCATCCGCGCGCGCGCATATCCGCACACCGGCGAGAAGGCGCTCCACTCAACTCGGACCGGAACGAGTCCAGAAAGTTCTTTGATGGCCGTGCTTGGGTCCGAAGCTGGCCCCGCCAGCTTCGGACCCGGCGCATTCCGAGCCGCCGGAATGAGCAGGTGCCGATTGCCCCCGGCAATCGGCAGCCGTGCCGGGGGCACGGCGGCCAGCTC
>DATFHP010000164.1:0-7445 GCA_035248285.1 Allosphingosinicella sp.
GATGACGCGCTGCCAATATTCGCGCCCGAAGAAAAGGATCGGCAGCGGCTTGATCTTGCCGGTCTGGACCAATGTGAGAAGCTCGAAACTCTCGTCGAACGTGCCGAAGCCGCCCGGAAAGATCGCCACCGCGCGCGCGCGAATCAGGAAGTGCATCTTGCGCAACGCGAAATAGTGGAACTGGAAGCTGAGCGACGGCGTGACATAGGGATTGGGCAATTGCTCGAACGGCAGCACGATGTTGAGCCCGATCGAAGCGGCGCCGACGTCCGCGGCGCCGCGATTGGCGGCCTCCATGATCGACGGGCCGCCGCCCGAGCAGACGACGAAATGCTTGTTGCCCGCGTCGTCGCGATCCACCTGGCTGGCCAGGCGCGCCAGCTTGCGCGCCTCGTCATAATATTTCGACTTGGCCTGCAGCCGCTCGGCGACCCGGCGCTGGCTGTCGGTGCCCGCCGCCTCGATCAGGGCGTGCGCCTTGGACGGCTCCGGAATGCGCGCCGATCCGTAAAAGACGAAGGTCGACGCGATTTCGGCCTCGTTGAGCAGCAGCTCGGGCTTGAGCAGCTCGAGCTGGAAACGCACCGCGCGCAAATCCTCGCGCAGCAGGAAATCCGGGTCCTGGAACGCGAGCCGGTAGGTAGGGTTCGCGGTCTGGGGGATCGGCGTTGACTGGCGCGCCACTTCGGCCTCGACGCGGGCCGGCGAAAAGACGCGATCGGGTGGGACTGGATCGTTCATAGGAAGATCGCCATTACCGGCAATATGGGCCCGCGCCCATGTCGAAATGAAGGTGGTTGCGGTGGGCGGCATTGGCGTCCGGGCCGAGCGTCACGCTGAAGCGCCGGCATCCGGCCTGGTGAACCGCGCGAAGGAAATGGCGCACATCCGGATCGGCGCCGTTCCAGCCGTCGAGCACGGTCACGCGCCGGCCGTCGGCGAGCACGAAAGCGGCGACATCGACGGCATTGGCGCGGCCGTGCTCGCTGAGCCGCGCGCCCGGCTGGCTGTTGCGCGTCCGGCAGCCATAGGTTCCGAAACTTTCGATTCGCGCGACCGGCGCGTCGAGCCAGGCCAAGGCCGCCGGCTGCACCGCATCGCGGGTCCAGCGCGCGAAGGTGCGCGCGAGAGGACAGGTCATCGGCCCAAGTTTGGTCACCGGCGTGCCGATATCGTCCAGCTGCACCGTGCCGATGGCGCTGCAGCCGCCGCCGTAGACGCGGTCGGGAAGCAATGTGTAGCGGACCTGGTCGCGACCAAGATCCGCGAGGCATTGCCGCACGATCGGATCGGACGATGAGCGGGCGACGCGCGGCGGAGCGCGCCGCGTCGGCGGTTCCGACGCCGGGATGCAGGAGGCAAGCAGCAAGGTCGCCGCCAGCATCGCCCGCTTGTGCATCCATGCCCGCATCCCCGCTCCGGACTGCGCCGTCGTTCCGATCGGGTCAAGCCGTCCGGCTCCGCATTGCGTCATCCCTGCCGAAGCGCGGCGCGTCGGCCCGTGCGTCCAGAAAAGCGTCGATCCGGGCGATCGCCGGCAGGCGGAAGCGGTCGGCCTCGCGGAGCAGCTCGTGGCCGCTCCCCGGCAGGACATGCAGGCCGGCATTCGGCAATCGGGCCGCGGTGCGGCGCAGTGCTGCGAGGTCGATGATCGGGTCGCCTTCCGAAGCGAGGATCAGCACCGGCACATCGACGGATTCGAGCCCCGGCGCCTTTTCGAGCCGGCGGATCGAGCGGATCGCGCTGCCGAGCCAGCCCCAGCTCGGCGCCCCCGAGGCGACCTGCGGCCGATGCGCCTTCCACCATATCTTGTCGGCCAGCCGATCCGGGCACGAGGTCATCCGACCGTTGCGGTTGCCGGGATCGCGCCGCCACAGCCGCCGCCGCGCCAATCCGGCGGCGATCGCCAAATCCGCGATCAGCGGCAGCGCGCGAACCGGGATCGGGCCTGTGGCGATACCGGCCATCGGCGCAAGCAGCACCGCGCCATCGAAAGCAACCGGCCGTTCTGCGAGCAGACGCAACAGCAGGTGCGCACCCATCGAATGGGCGACGGGAATGTGCGGTGGCGGCGCGCGGAGCAGCCATTGGGCGATGAAATCCTGAAGATCGTCGACCAGGGGATCGAAGCTGTCGAGATGGCAGATCAGCGGATCCGGCAGCATCCGCCCCGACCCGCCCTGTCCCCGCCAGTCGAAGCCGTCGACCTGCCAGCCGCGGCGATGCCAATGATCGAAGGCCTCGAGATATTTCTCGACGAAATCGCCGCGTCCGCCGAGGAACAGCAGGCTGCCGCGCGGACGGACGGACGGCGCGCGGCTGAAGCTGCGCAGCATCCAGCCGTCGCGCGCGCGCCAAGGCGCGAAGCGCATCGTCTCGGGAATGGTGCGCCTGGGGTCCTTCATCCTGGCTCCATACGACGGTCTGATCATGAAGATGTGACGCTTTTCGGACCTCGTCCGGGCAGCCGGAAGGAACGCCGGGCGGCTTCCGCGAAACTGTAACGAAAACGCGGCAAATGCTTCACGACGACAGCCCCAAAGTTCGGGAGGGCAGAGCTTGGCGACACGAGTTGACGCAATGCAGACCGCGGGTGTGGCAAAGGCCTATGATCGCTGGGCCCCCGTCTACGACCTGGTGTTCGGGCGCGTGTTCGAGACCGGACGTGCGCTGTCGATCGCCGCGGCCGAACGGATCGGCGGCCGCGTCCTGGAAGTGGGCGTCGGCACGGGCATCAGCCTTCCGCTCTATTCGTCCGACCTTCGGCTCATCGGCGTCGACATTTCGGATGCCATGCTCGCCAAGGCGAGGGAGCGCGTCCGCGACGGCGGGCTCGGCCATGTCGAGGCGCTGGCGGTGATGGATGCGGAGCAATTGCTCTTCTCCGACGGCATGTTCGACGTCGTCGTGGCGCAATATGTCGTGACGGCCGTTCCCCATCCGGAACGCGCGCTCGACGAGTTCGCGCGGGTGCTGCGTCCCGGCGGCGAGCTCGTCATCACCACCCGCGTCAGCGCCGACGAAGGCGCCCGCCGAACGATCGAGACCATGCTGATGCCGGTCACCAGCCGGCTCGGCTTCCGCACCGAATTCCCCTGGGCGCGCTATCAGCTTTGGGCTGCGGGCCGCGACGACATGATGCTCGTCGAGCGGCGGCCGCTGCCGCCGCTCGGCCACTTTTCCCTGGTCCGCTACCGCAAGGGCGGCAGTCCGACGACTTTCGACTGAAAAGGTAAATCCAATGCGTGCATTCCTGGATGAGCTGAGGACCCAGCGTTGGGACGACCATCGCTATTATCATCACAGCCGGATCAACCAGACGCTTCACCTGATCAGCGCGACGACCTTCGTCATCGCCTATGTCATCCTGTTCTTCGATCCCGCCGTGGCGGCGCTCGGCGGGTGGCTGATCGCGATGACGACGCGCCAGAGCGGTCATTTCTTCTTCGAGCCCAAATGCTACGATCACGTCAACGGCGCGACGCACGCGCATAAGGAGGACATCAAGCTCGGCTACAATCTGTTCCGCAAATGGGTGTTGATGGGAATCTGGTTCGCGCTCGCGCTGGTGCCGCTGATCGATCCCACCGTCTTCGGCCTGTTCGCACCCCATGCCGACCTGATCGAATATGCCCGCCGCGTCGGCCTGTTGTGGTTCTGGCTGGGCGTCGCCGGGCTGCTCTTCCGCACCTTCCAGCTGGTCTACATCCACGACGTGATCACGGCGCTGGCCTGGGCGACCAAGATATTGACCGACCCGTTCAACGACATTCGCCTGTATCACAAGGCGCCGGCGAAACTGCTTCGCGGCGAACTGGTGAGTCCCGGATTCTACGGGTTTTCCGACGAGCCTTGGCCGGCTCGCTAGGAGTAGCAAGCCTAGCCCCAGCGGCTGCGCAGCATTTCGGCGAAGATGCGGCGGCGGATGGCCTTGTCGGTGAGGCCCGGCGCCTCCCACCACCAGCCGTCGGCCGCCATCGCATCGGCTGCGGCGCAGAAGCGGTCGGCGACCGCCGCGAAATCCTCGTCGCCATAGTTGAGGCTGAAGATGAACCGGCCGGTCCCGACCCAGGGCAGGGCCAGCCCTTCCAGGCGGAGATAATATTGCAGCATCCAATTATAGCGGCTCGGGCGCGTGTGCAGGATTGTCCAGATCGACGAGAGATTGGCGACGCGAAGCGGATGCCCACGCGCCTCGAGCCGGCGGTTGAGCATATGGGCGCGCTCGTCCCAGCGGGCATCGAGGCCGTCGTAGAGCTGCTGCACCTCGGGACTTTCGAAGCGGGTGAGAAACGCATCCATCGCGCCCATCACATAAGGGTGCGAATGGAAGGTCCCGCGCGCGACATTGACGTCGGCCGGCCGATCGTCGCGAAAGCGCTTCATCAGCGCATGCGGGCCGCACAGCACGCCGATTGGAAGGCCGCCGGCAACGGTCTTGCCATAAGTCACCAGATCGGCCTCGACGCCGAAATAATCCTGGGCGCCGCCCGGCGCGAGGCGGAAACCGACGAAGACCTCGTCGAAGATCAGGACGATGCCGCGCAGGCTGCACACCTGGCGGAGGCGCCGCAGCCATTCGGCATAGGCGCCGCGATCGGCGGCGGCGCGGCGGCGGCTGCCGACGAGCGCGCTGTCGGCCGGCGCGGCGCCGTTGGGATGCAGCGCCTGCAGCGGGTTGACCAGCACGCAGGCGATGTCGCGCCGGCGGTCGAGCACCTTCAGCGTGCGATCGGACATGTCGGCGAGGGTCAGTGTATCGCGCGCGGGAACGGGATTGCCGACGCCCGGCTGCACGTCGCCCCACCAGCCGTGATAGGCGCCGCAAAAGCGGACGATGCGCCGCCTGCCGCTATGGTAGCGGGCAAGCCGGACCGCTTGCATGACCGCCTCGGTCCCCGACATGTGAAAGCTGATTTCCTGCTTGCCGGAGATACGCGTCAGACGTTCCGCGTTGCGCAGCACGATGGGATGATAGACGCCCAGCACGGGCCCAAGCGCCCGCGCCGTATCGCAGCCCTCGTCGATGCAGCCTTTGTAGAAATCATAGCCGAGCAGATTGACGCCGTAGGAACCGGCAAGATCGTAGAATCGGTTGCCGTCGACGTCGGTCAGCACCACCCCGTCGGACGATTGATAGAAGAGGGCGCCGCCCAGCTTGGCGCGGACATGGGTTCGAAACTGGAAGGGCACGCGATAGGCTTCGATGAACTGGAGATCGCTGAGGCTCGCCAGGCCTTGTGCGGCAAGCGCCCTGCCCTTGGCGTAACGCGCCGCGAAATGCGCCGCCAGCCGCGCGAAGCCCGCCGCGCGCCGGCGCGCGATCGCCTCGGGCGGATCGTCGCACCGAAACATCGCCGCTTCGTCATATTCATAGAAAGGAAGCAGCGACGCGATCCTCTTGCTCCATCGGGCGTGGCCGGCCAACGAAGGGTGCTTGGCGCGCGACACGTCGAGGCGCGTCTTGCCCCACGCGGCCAGGGGAGCAGCTGCGGCCGCTACTGCGGCGATCATGGCGGAAGTCGCGATCATGGCGGCCGCTTTGCGACATCGAGATGAAAGGATGATGACGGTCCGTAGCGCGATCCGGAGGGCGACGCAGATCGAGGAAGTCAACTTCCTGCTCACCAACCGCATTCCGCGGCGGCTGGCGACACGATTCGCCGGCTGGTTCAGCCGGATCGAGCTTGCGCCGGTGCGCGCCCTGTCGATCGCGATATGGCGGCTGCTGTGCGACGTCGACCTCGGCGATGCGCGCAAGACGCGTTTCATCAGCCTCCACGACTGCTTCGTGCGCGAGCTCGAGGAAGGTGCGCGCCCGCCGGTCGGCGATCCGCTGCTGCTCGCCAGTCCGTGCGACGCGATCGTCGGCGCCTGTGGTCCTATCGAGGGCGACCGGCCCTATCAGGTGAAGGGCCTGGCCTATGCGCTGGCCGACCTGCTCGGCGACGCGGCGCATGCCGAAATCTATCGCGACGGCGTCTATGCGACGCTTCGCCTGACCGCGGGAATGTACCATCATTTCCATGCGCCTCACGATCTGCGGGTCGAGGCGGTGCGCTATATCCACGGCGACGTCTGGAACGTGAACCCGGTGGCGCTGAAGCGCGTCGAGCGCCTGTTCTGCCGCAACGAGCGCGCCGCGATCCGCACGCGCCTCGACCGGGGCGGCGCGCCGATCACGCTGGTCGCGGTGGCGGCGATCCTCGTCGCCGGAATCCGCCTCCCCTTCCTCGGCGAGGCCGGCCTGCGCGGCGGCGGCACGCGCACGATCGCCGCCGACGCCCCCTTCGCCAAGGGCGAGCGGATCGGCTGGTTCGAACATGGATCGACCATCCTCCTGTTCGCGCCGAAGGGCTTCGCGCTTCAGCATGGCATAGAGACGGGACGGCGCATCAAAGCCGGCGCGGCGCTGTTCCGCCTGCCGGCCTCACCGGCATGACGGCAGCGCGTCACCGAAGAGAGGTGCTTGTCACAATCGTCGACGATATCCGCTGCGCGAAGCGAAACGAGGGATCGTCGAGATGTCGACGCAGGACTGGCGGCGGCGCTACCGCACCGTCTTCATCTCCGACGTGCATCTCGGCACGCGCGGCTGCAACGACGAGGGGCTGATCGACTTCCTCGACCATGTCGATTGCGACACGCTCTATCTGGTCGGCGACATCATCGACGGCTGGCGGATGAAGAAGCGCTTCTACTGGCCGGAACGGCATAGCGCGATCATCCGGCGGGTGATGAAGCGCGCCAAGCACGGCACCAACGTCATCTACGTCCCGGGCAATCACGACGAGGAATTCCGGGCCTTTTCCGGAATGGACTTCGGCGGCGTCAAGATCAGGCGAAGGGCCATCCACGAGACCGCCGACGGACGGCGCCTGCTGGTGCTGCACGGCGACGAGTTCGACGCTGTGGTGATGGCGCATCGCTGGCTCGCCTTCCTCGGCGACGCCGCCTACGACTTTCTCATCCGCCTCAACGTGGTGGTGAATGCCGCGCGCCGTACGTTGCACCTGCCTTATTGGTCGCTTGCCAAATATGCCAAGCGCAAGGTCAAGAATGCGGTCGAGTTCGTCTCGCGCTTCGAGGAAGCCGTCGCGCACGAGGCGGCACGGCTGGGAGTCGACGGCGTCGTCTGCGGCCATATCCATACGGCGGACATGCGGCGGTTCGGCGGCACGACCTATTATAACGACGGCGACTGGATGGAGAGCTCAACCGCGCTCGTCGAGCATCCCGACGGGCGAATGGAGATCCTGCACTGGATGGATGAAAAGGCGGCGCGCAACGGCGCGAAACGCGCGCCGGCGCAGTCCAAGGTTGACACGGGCGCGGCGACCTTTAAGGGCGGCGGCGGGCCACGCCGTCCCAACGCGGCGCGTGCTCTCTGCGAGGAGAGTTTGGAAATGACGACCACTTCACCGGATGCCTCCGGCGCACTTGCG
>DATFHP010000165.1:0-3360 GCA_035248285.1 Allosphingosinicella sp.
CCATTACCCGCAATGGTCGGGACGGAGCGTATTTTGGCGCACGGCAAGGAGCGACGAGGGAGCGATGAGGATTCATCGTGACCGAGGAGCGACGCCGCAGTGCGCCAAAAGACGCCCGCCCCCTTCGGGGGTCGCCCGGAGAGCCGCGCCGGACGTCGTCGGGCCGCTTGAACGGAGGCACCACTCCGCCCTGCGCGGCCCTCCTTGCCGGCACGCCCCTCCGGGCGATCACGACCGTTGCGGGTAATGGGTCCGGACCCTAATATATTGCGCTAATTGAAGAAGCCTGGATTCCCAGCCTCCGGGATGAGGTCCGAAAGATCGTTCATGCCGTGGCACGGGCCTCTTCATCGATCATGCAGAGCAAGGTACCCTCGTTGCTGCCGTCGAAAAGCGCGTTGAACGAAGACGGCAGATTCTCGAATCCGGACCGCACGTCCACGCGCGTCACGATCGCGCCGGACCGTATCCACGGAACAAGTTCCTCGAGGGCTTTCGGAATCCGGTCCAAATAGTCGACGATCAGAAATCCCTGCATGCGGATGCTGCCGTAGATCAACCTCATCATGTTGGTGAACGCCGGCAACGGAGCGCCTTCATTATAGCCGGCGATCTGGCCGCACAGGACGATGCGTCCGAACCTTGCCATATGGTCGACGGCCGCCTGCAGGATCGGCCCGCCCACATTGTCGTAGAAGATGTCGATGCCGTCGGGGCAATGGGTTTCGAGCGCGGCATTCACGTCTTCCGATCGATAGTCGATCGCCGCGTCGAGCCCGCATTCATCGACCAGCCACGCACATTTCCGCTTGCCGCCTGCGATACCGACCACGCGGCAGCCCTTGATCCGACCGATCTGCGCCGCCACCGACCCGGTGGACCCGGCCGCTCCCGAGACGACAAGCGTCTCCCCTGGACGAGGCCGACCGACATCGATCATTCCGAAATAGGCGGTCATGCTGTTGAGGCCGAAGATGCCGACGGAGTCTATCGCCGTCATTCCGTCGGGAATGATCTGCGCCGCCGAACGCGCCGGGTCGATGATGTCATATTCGCTCCAGCTGCTCATTGCAGCGATGCGCGCGCCCGGCGGATAGCGAGGGTCTCGCGATTCGACGACGCGGCTGGCGGCAAAGGCGCGAACCGGCGTGTCGAGGGGGATGTTGACCGAAAAGCTGTTGCTCGGCTCCGCCATCCAATTGCGCATCGTCGGCGCGGAATGAAACAGGAGATTGCGGATCCGGACCTCGCCGTCCTTCAAGCCGCGGACGTCCTCGTCACCCGTCGCCAGCTCGAGATCGTCCTGACGCAACAGGCCTTCCGGCCGCCTGCGGAGCAACCATTGGCGATTATGCGATGTCAATTTCCTGCTCCCGGTTCCGACGTCATGGGGGGTGGATCGCGGCGCGACGGTCGCCCGCTCGCGTCCCTTATGGTTGGCGTGGTGGGCGCGGCAAGGATTGAACTTGCGACCCCTGCGGTGTGAACACAGTGCTCTACCACTGAGCTACGCGCCCACGCCAACACCGCCAGTGTGGTAGCTGACGGAAGGAAGCGGCCATGGCAGGCCGCGCCCGCCAGCCCATAGTCAGCCGCCGAAAAGCTGTCCAGACGCCCCGCTGCACTGAGACCGGCCGCCGCCACGCGCGCCCGCGTCTCCCATACCGGGACCGGACCCTAATTCACCAAATCCTTGAGTCCCTTGCCGGCCCGGAACTTCGGCTGGTTCGACTCCTTGATCTGCATCGGCTCGCCAGTCCGCGGATTGCGGCCGGTGGACGCCTTTCGCTTCGACACGACGAAGGTCCCGAAGCCGACAAGCCGCACCTCATCGCCCCGCTTGAGCGCGCCGCTTATCGCATCGAATACCCCCTCGACCGCTTTGCTGGCGTCGCCCCTGTTGAGACCCGTGGTCTCGGCAACAGTGCCGATAAGCTCCTGTTTGTTCATCTTATCCGAACCCCTGTTCCGTGGAATCGCGGCGATTGCCGGAACCCCATCTAAGATCAGGACGACCGAGGCTGTCAAAAGGAAAAGCGCGAGATTCCTTGGAATCTCGCGCTCCTAAAGCGATTCGAGGCCGCCCGAAATCAACCGACGACCAAGCCGGCGGTCTGCCGCCCCATTCAGTGGCGGATCGAAACCCCGGCGCCGTCGTCCGGCGACGCGGCCAGGTCGCTGGGCGGAAGCGCCGCCATTTCGTCGGCTTCGCTCCACTCGATCGGCACCACCGGAGTCGCGAGGGCGCGGGCCAACACTTCGTCGACATGCGCGGCCGGCACGATCTCGAGCCCGTCACGAATCGTGGCGGGTATCTCGGCCAGGTCCTTCTCGTTCTCGGCGGGGATGATCACGGTGCTGATGCCGCCGCGCAGCGCGGCGAGCAGCTTTTCCTTGAGCCCGCCGATCGGCAGCACGCGGCCCCGCAGCGTGACCTCGCCGGTCATCGCCACGTCGCGCCGCACCGGGATGCCGGTCAGCGTCGAAATGATCGCCGTCACCATGCCGACGCCGGCCGAAGGCCCGTCCTTCGGCACGGCGCCTTCGGGAAGATGGACATGGATGTCCTTGCGGCCGAACACGCTCGGCTTGACCCCATAGCTGGGGCTCCGCGCCCTCACGAAGGCAAAGGCCGCCTGGATGGATTCCTGCATGACCTCGCCCAGTTTGCCGGTGGTGCGAATCTGGCCCTTGCCCGGCACGGTGACGGCCTCGATGGTCAGCAGCTCGCCGCCGACCTCGGTCCAGGCGAGCCCCGTGACGGCGCCGATCTGATCCTCTTCCTCACCCACGCCATGGCGAAACTTGCGCACGCCCGAAAAGGTCGCCGCCGTCTCGGCATTCAGCTCCACCTTGTCGGTCTTGCCCTCCAGGATCGACCGCAACGCCTTGCGGGCAACCTTGGCGATCTCCCGCTCCAGCGTGCGAACGCCGGCTTCGCGCGTATAATAGCGGATCAACGTGCGCAGCCCGTCCTCGGTGAAGACGAGCTCGCCTTCCTTGAGGCCGTGCGCTTCGATCTGCTTGGGAAGCAGGTGGCGCGTCGCGATCTCGACCTTCTCGTCCTCGGTATAGCCTTCGAGCCGGATGATCTCCATCCGATCCATCAGCGGCTGCGGCATGTTCATGGTGTTCGCGGTGGTGACGAACATCACGTCCGACAGATCATAGTCGATCTCGAGATAATGATCCTGGAAGCGGCTGTTCTGCTCGGGATCAAGGACTTCGAGCAAGGCCGAGGCCGGATCGCCGCGGAAATCCTGGCCGAGCTTGTCGATCTCGTCGAGCAGGAACAAGGGATTGCTCGTTCCCGCCTTCCTGAGGTTCGAGACGATCTTGCCGGGCAGCGAGCCGATATAG
>DATFHP010000166.1:0-16296 GCA_035248285.1 Allosphingosinicella sp.
CAAAGTGCAGCACACGTCCTGCGCTACGTCGTCGGCGTCGCTGCGCGAGCCCGTGAGCTGCCAGGCCAGCCCATGCATACGCCCGTAATGCCGTTCCAGCAGCGCCGCGAACGCCTCCCGATCGCCGGCTGCCGCCGCGCCGGCCAGGATTTCGTCCGATTGCCCCTCGAACTCCGACACGGCTCAGCGCCGGTCCAGCGGCCGGGGCGGTCGTCCAAATGGGCGGCGTGCCGGACGGCAAATGGCCCCTTTCTCCCCCGCCCGTAATATCGCCTGCGCCGTCACGCTCGATATGTGCAACATCGAGGGCGAGGATGCCACTGTCGGGAATTTCAATCCAAACGGCGATCGGCGGAAACGTCATCGCCCACGAAAGTGTGGAAGTAGGGCGATGGGAGGAATCGCATAGCGCCGCTCTGCCCCGCACCTAAGAAGACGTCATCGCGAAGTGCTACGGCCGCAATAGTAGCGCGGACAAGCAAACTCCGGGGGGCAGACGTAGGATAGGAAGGGGGCATCCACCCCATCAGTTCAGAAACGACAGGTGACGATGTCCTCGCTTTAGGCCGTGCGCGTCCACTTACGGCTGTCGCCGGCGATGACTTTGCCGCTGGTGCGATCTGGCATTCCGAGCAGCGGCACGCCGATATCCGTACCGACTCGCCCTCGCATATCGCCCGCAAATGGCCGCATCGGCACGTCGCCAGCCGGCCCTTCACCGAATGTCTTGCTTCACACCGCCGCCAGTGTGCCCGCCCGCTTCGGCGCCGGCCCGCGCTTGGGCTTCTCGCCGCAACGATCGAACACGGCCTTGTCGGCCGCTACCGCCTCGGCGATGAAGTCGAGCGCCACCCGGATCCGGTTCAGTTCCTTCTGGTCGGCGTGGGCGACCAGCCAGAAGGACAGGCGCAGTTCGATGTCGGCGGGAAGCACGGGTGCAAGCTCCGGCTCGGACAGGGCGATGAAGTCGGGAAGCATGCACAGGCCGGCGCCGGCCGCAGTGGCGTGGACCTGGGCGACCAGATTGTTGCTTTCCAGGATCATCCGCGCGCCCGGCACGATCTGCTGCAGATAATTGAGCTCGGCGGCGCTGACGAGATCGGCGACATAGCCGATGAACGGATGATCGCGAAGGTCGCGGCGCGCGGCGATCGGCGGGCTTCGCTCGAGATAGGAGCGCGCGGCGTAAAGGCGCAGGCTGTAGTCGGTGAGCTTGCGGGCGAACAGCCGCCCTTCGCTGGGCCGCGCCACCGTCACCACGATATCGACCTCGCGGTTGGCGAGGCTGTAGACATTGGGTCCGGCGATCAGCTGCACCGCGAGGCCGGGATGATTGCGCGTCAGCTCCGGAATCAGCGGCGCGAGGAAATAGCTGCCGAAGCCTTCGGGAACACCGATCCGCACCGATCCGTGGAGCGCATGTGTGGTGCCGCCGATCCCGTCGTGCGCGCCGATCGCAAGCCGCTCCATCTCCTCGGCGAAGGGCACCATCCTGCGGCCCTCGGCGGTGAGCAGATAGCCGGTCGGCAGCCGGTCGAACAGCTTGGTCCGGAGCGCATTCTCAAGGCTGGAGATGCGGCGGGCGAGCGTCGTATGGTCCGAAGAGAGCCTGGCAGCCGCTTTGGTCAGCTGGCCGCAGCGCGCGACCGCAAGGAAGGTTTGCAGATGATTCCAGTTGAATTCCGACACCATCTCCGACCTATGTGCACTTTCGCGCATCTCTTGGGCGATCTTCTCCGTAGCCGCGCCGCCGCTTTGCTGCAAACATGCATATCGACGGCAGCAGACAAGGCCAGGGGAATTTCGACATGGAAAAGCACGGCCAGGATTACGTCTTCGATTGCGACGATGCATGCGGCAGCGACGGGGTTTCCGGCGCCCGGACCGCTTCCGCGAGCGAGCTTCCGCAGGCCGGGGATCCCGATACGGATTGGGCCCGGGCAAATCCCGCGCGGCTGCTCGCCTTCCTTTATGTCTCGCCGCGTCCGTGCGATGCAGTGGAAACCCTATTCGTTTAGGGCGGCACCCGGCTTCGACGACCCGAGGATCCGCGCATGAACCAGCCCCATCCCGTGGCGGCCGCACCCGCCGAACAGATCGCCGAATTGTGCCAGGCGTGGGGCAGGATCGCGGTCGGATCGGCCACGTTGATGCAGGCGGCGCTCGGCCGCAGCGCGGCGTTCGAGCCGGCCCCCTACGATATCAGCGCGCCGGCGCGGGCGATCGGCGACGTCGTCACGGCCTTGTGGCGCAATCCTTTCCCGCTGTGGGAAGCCGGCCAGGAAGCGGCGGCCGACTGGCTTCGGCTGTGGCAGGGCACGTCGGCGCGCTTCGCGGGCGGCGACGCCGAGCCGGTGGCGACGCCCGAACGCGGCGATCGCCGCTTCCGGCACGCCGCCTGGGAGGAGCAGCCCGCCTTCGATTATCTGAAGCAGGCCTATCTGCTGATGTCGCGGCAGCTGCGCGCGTTGCTCGACGCCGCCGAAGGGCTCGATCCGGCGGTCCGCACGCGCGCCGAATTCTACATCCGGCAGTATCTCGACGCGGTCGCGCCGACCAATTTCCCGCACACCAACCCCGCGGCGATCCGACGGGCGATCGATACCGGATCGGTCAGCCTGCTGTCGGGTCTCGCCAATCTGCTCGAGGATGCGACCGCGGGCCGGCTTCCGGTGCGCCGCGCGGACGCGGATTTCGAGCTTGGCGTCGACCTGGCGGCCACGCCCGGCAGCGTCGTCTTCCAGAACGAATTGATGCAGCTCATCCAATATGCGCCGGCGACGAAGAAGGTCTATGCGCGGCCGCTCCTCTACGTGCCGCCGCTGGTCAACAAATATTATTTCCTCGACCTCAAGCCCGAATCGAGCCTGATCCGCTGGCTGGTCGAACAGGGCCATAGCGTCTTCGCAATCTCCTGGGTCAATCCCGGCCCCGAGCTCGCCGATCAGACCATAGCCGATTACATCCGCAAAGGGCCGGTCGAGGCGTTGCGGACGGTCGAGCAGGCGACCGGCGAGCGCGGCGTCGATCTGTTCGGTTTCTGCATCGGCGGCACGCTCGCCGCCATGACCGCCGCGCTGCTGAGCGCGGAGGGCGAAGGCGACCGCATCGCCTCGCTGACGACGA
Organism: Allosphingosinicella sp.; assembly: GCA_035248285.1. GTDB lineage: Bacteria > Pseudomonadota > Alphaproteobacteria > Sphingomonadales > Sphingomonadaceae > Allosphingosinicella. Next base: position 3,127 of record DATFHP010000166.1, read on the forward strand.
TCGGAACCATGCTCGATTTCCGCGAGATGGGCGAATGGGCGACGTTCCTCGAGGAAAGCCAGGTCGAGAAGGTGCGCGACCATCTCGAGGCCAAGGGTATGCTTTCGGCTGCCGACCTCCAGGCGCTGTTCAGCGTCGTGCGCGCCAACGATCTGATCTGGTCGTCGGTGATCAACCATTATCTGCTCGATCAGGAAGCGCCGGCCTCCGACCTCCTGTTCTGGTTCGAAGATGGCGCGAACATTCCCGCCGCCTTCCTGCGCGAATATGTCGACCGGATCCTGCTCGGGAACACGCTCGAGAACGGCAGCTTCACGATCGGCGACACGAAGATCGACTTCGCCAGTGTCGACGTGCCCAGCTTCGTCATTTCGCTCAAGGACGACCATGTCTCGGCCTGGACCGCCACCTATGACGGCGCGCGCCTGCTCGGCGGCGGCGACGTCCGCTTTCTGCTCGGCGGCTCGGGTCACAACGCCGGCGTCATCAATCCGCCTTCCGCCAACAAGCACGGCTATTGGTCGAACGCCGCGCTACCGCCCACCGCGGACGACTGGATGGCGGGCGCCGAGCGCAGGGAGGGCAGCTGGTGGCCCGAATGGCAAGCCTGGCTGGCCGCCAACCAGCCGGCGCAAAAGGTGCCGGCGCGCGAGCCCGGCGCCGGCGCGCTCAAGGCGATCGAGCCGGCGCCCGGCAGCTACGTGCGCAAGCGCTAGGGTCCAAATCCAATCACGACCGTTGCCGTGACCGGGTTAGAACCCTAGCGTCGAGCCTTTCGCGCGAACCGGCCTCATGATCCATTTCATCGTCGCTCCCGGCCATAGCTATACGTTCAAGCCGCTTATCGACCCCGCGGCGATCGTGCGCCCGCTGCCGGTCAAGCGGTGGAACTATCACCAGCTCTTCGCGAGGACGCGCGTGGCGCGCGGGACCTGGGTGTTCTGCGATCTCGAGCGGCTCGCGGTGTGGGAGCTGCAGCTGGCCGGCGAATATGCGCGGCTGATGCGCGAGGCCGGGCTGCGCGTCCTCAACGATCCGGCGCGCGCCGCCTGCCGCTACGAGCTGCTGCTGCGTCTTCATGACGCGGGGTTCAATCGCTTTCGCGCCTGGCGCGCCGAAGACGGCATCCCGCCGGCGCGCTTTCCGGTGTTCCTGCGGATCGAATCCGATCACCACATGCCGCTGTCGCGGCTGATCGAGACGCCCGAGGCGCTCGACGCGACGCTCGCACGGCTCGCCGATCTCGGCATTTCCCGGCGCGGCGTGCTGATCATCGAATATGAGGCCGAGGAATATGCGCCCGGCGTCTGGCGCAAATATGCCGTCTACCGCATCGGCGATCGCATCGTCCCCGATCATATCGTCCACGACGTGACCTGGCTCGCCAAATATGGAAATCCCAAGGCCTGGTCGGAAAAGCCCTTCGCCGAGGAGGCCGAATTCCTGCGCGACAACCCGCATGAGGATGCGCTCCGCCGGGCGTTCGAGATCGCCCGGATCGACTACGGCCGCGCCGATTACGGCCTGGTGGGCGGCGTTCCCCAGATATGGGAGATCAACACCAACCCCCAATTGTCGGCGCCCGATCTCGACAAACTGGCGCCGGAGCGCGCGCCGGCGCATCTGGCGATACGCGACGTGCGGCTCGAGGCGCTGGCGGCGCTCGACACCCCGGCGGACGGCGATCCGGTGGCGATGGTGTCGCCGCTGCTCGATGCGCACCGCAACCGTCAGCGTCCGGGGCGGCCCGAACTGATCAGAGCGTGAATCCTAGCGACGGGAGCAAAGGCAATGACCTATCAACTCTGGTATTGGGACGGCATCCCCGGCCGCGGCGAGTTCGTCCGCCTCGCGCTCGAGGCCGGGGGCATCGACTATGAGGATCGCGTGCGCACGATCGAAGCGGGCAACGACGCCCTGGTCGAAGACATGCAACGCCGGCGCCCCGACCTGCCGTTCGCGCCGCCCTATCTGGTGGCCGACGGGATGACGATCGCGCAGACCGCCAACATCTTGTTTTTCCTAGGGGAAAAGCACGGGCTCGCGCCGGCCGACAGTGCCGGGCGCTTTTGGACCGCGCAGCTCCAGCTCACCATCGCGGACATGGTGCTCGAAGCGCACGACGTCCACCACCCGGTCGATTCCTCGGCTTATTATGAGGAGCAGAAAGAGGAGGCGAAGCGCCGCGCGGCGAGCTTCCGCAAGAACCGCATTCCCAAATATCTCGGCTATTTCGAGCGCGTGCTTGGAGAGCGTGGGGTGTGGCTCGCGGGCGATCGATGGAGCTACGCCGATCTCTCGCTCTTCCAACTTGTCGAAGGCCTGCGCTTCGCCTTTCCCCGGCGGATGCGGACGGTGGAAGCGGACGTCCCCAAGGTCGTCGCGCTGCACGACACGGTGGCGCGGCTTTCCGCGCTCGCGACCTATCTGGCGAGCGCGCGCCGGCTGCCGTTCGGCAACGGCATCTTCCGCCACTATCCGGAGCTCGACGGCGAATGATCCGAGTTACGCGCGGTTGCCCTGCAGCGAGGCGATGAACTTCTCGGCGTTGATCGCGACATCGTCCTCGCCGATGCCGTCGAACGGATTCTCGAGATGGCTCTGGATATTGTCGAGGCCGACCAGGATCAGGACGAACAGCACCGGCATGACATAGACGAGCAGGCCGATGCCATATTCCTTCGCCTGATAGGCGAAATAGGGACCGTAGAGCACTGGCAGCAGGAAGATGAAGAAGTCGCCGAACGCGCGCAGCGTGCGCGGCGTGCGATATTGGTAGACATGCTTCAGCCGCTCGAACGCGAGCATGATCCGGCTGACATATTGGTTGCAGCGCGAGACCTCGTTGGGCGCCAGGCCTTCGCGGCGCAGCCGCTCGACGAACAGGGAAAGACGCGCGAAAACCGCATAGACCCGCCGCTCATGACCCTCCATCCGGTCGATCGGATGGGTGAACAGCGCGCGGCACGCGTGCAACAGGTCGCCGAGCGCGGCTTCGATCTCGGCGGTGCGGCCCCGGTTGTCGGATTCGGGCAACCAGTCGTGCGCCGCGAAGTAGAGCGCGCGGCCGTGCGCCTTGAGGCTGGCATATTCCTCGAGCGCGCTGTCGCGCCGCCGATAAGCGGCGCTGATCGAGAACACCAACGGGAAGACGACCGCGGTCGCGATCAGGGTGAGCGGGAAATCGGCGGTGAGCCCGAGCCGGAGGCACAGCCAGGTCGACAGCATCGCAAGAGCGCTGAGCAGCAGGCTCTTGAGGTCGACGATCTGAGCGAGGCCCCGCAGTCTCTTCACGATGGCGACTATAGCCGAGGCCTGCATCGGGCCAAAGGGGTGCCGCGATCTTTTCGGCGGTGACGCCCAAGCGCCGATCGTCAGCCGTGCAGCAGCAGCCAGCCCGGCGGCAGATAGTCGGTCGACATATAGAAATAGAAGGCGCAGCGGCCGTCGCGGCCATAGTCGCCGCCCTTCAGCAGCCCGAACGCCACATTGCCGTTGAACACCGGACCGCCGCTGTCGCCGCTCGTGCAATGCGGGCCGGCGACGGTCACCCAGGTCGGATCGCACGGGCCGCCGCACAGATCGCCCGGCGGCGCGAAGTCCACCAGCTCGACGAGCGCGCAGCTGTAGCCGGTGCGCTCGCCATAATGGCAGACCGCGTCGCCCGCGCGCGTGCTGGCGCGGTTGCGCCAGGTGGCCAGCCGCCGCGTCCGGCCATTCGCGGCATCGGCGGTGAACAGCGGCTGCAGCGCCTGGCTGGAGACATTGACCTGCACGTCCTGATAGCGCGCGCCCCATTCGCCGACGAAATCCAGCGCGATCTCGCCGCGATCGGGATCGTCGTAGACCAAAGTGTCGGGGCAGTGGGCCGCGGTGGCGATGCCGGTGCGGGCGGAGTCGGTCACGACGAAGCCGGTGGTGCAGGCCTGGCGCCGGCCGCTGTATTTGTCGATGCCGGTGACGCGCACCCCGCCTTCGAGGGCGAAATCGGCCGGCGGTTCGTCGAGGATCCGCACCTGGACCGGAACGCCGGCGATGGCCTCGATCCGCGCCGCCATGGTGGCGCGGCCGTAGCGGTCGGCCTCGGCGGCCTTGACCATCACCACCAGTGTGCCGCTGCGCGGATCGAGCCCGATGCCGGCGCTCGGCAGCGCGGCCCTTATCTCTGCCCGGTGCGCCGCGATCGCGGCCAGAATCCGGTCGCGCGTCGCCGGCGCGCCGGTCCTGAAGACGATCGGCACCTGCATCCCGCCGGCCGAAACGCTCTGCTCGGCCACCGGTTCGTCGCCGGTCAGCAGCACGACGATGCGATAGCCGGGATGATGCTCGATCGCGATCCCGGCGAGCCGGTCCCGATAGGCCGCGGCGATGCGGTCGGTCGCCGGCACGCTTTCCTCCTGCGCGCGCAGGCGCCGCATCGCCTCGTCGAGCGGCACGTCGTTGTCGCGGGCATATTCGGCCGCATCCTGCGCGAGCGCCTCGATCGGCGTCTGGACGCGCGGGGCGGGTGAGGGGCGCGTCGTCACGCCAGGCGCCTGGTCCGCCGGCGGCTGGGCGGCGGCGGGAACCGCCGCCGACGCCGCCAGGGCGAAGGTTCGAGCCAGGAAATGGAACACAGATTTGCGCAGCATCGTTTCCGGTTTCTGGCCGAACGCCGATTGACGCAAGCTGACTCGATGCCGGGGACGCGGCGGATGGCCAAATTAACTCCGCTTGCTATATAGTTAGCCACGCGCGTTGCGCGTCGAACAGGATGGCAGGGATGCTTCACGCCCCTTCCTTACAAAGACGATTGGCGCCGGCCGGCGGCGGACCGGGCCGCGACCGCATGATATCCGCGGCCGCAGCGGGCGCCTTGAACGCGCTGATCCTCTACCTGCTGATCGCAGGCATCGGCGCGCGCATCGTCGCCGGCGCCGGCGAAAGCATGAAGATATTCGACCTGGCCGAACCGACGCCGCCTCCGCCCGCCGTTCCGGCGCCCGCGAAGCAAGGCAAGACGACGAAGGCGCGGACGCCCAGGCCCGAAGGCGCGGCCTCGCCGCGCAACCTTCGCGATACGCCCAAGCCGGTCGCGGCGCCCCCGCCGGTGATCGTGCTGCCGGTGCCGCCGCCGATCGCCGCGGCGCCGATCGCGGGGGAAGGGCTCAAGGCCGCGGCCGGCGCCGCCGACTTGCCCGGACCGGGCACCGGCAGCGGCGGCCTGGGCAGCGGCACCGGCAGCGGCAGCGCGGGTAACGGCCCGGGCGGCGGCGGTGGGGGCCGCGCGATTCCGGCGCGCTGGATCCGCGGCAGCATCGACGATTCGGATTATCCGCGCGGCGCGGTCGAGGCGCGGGCGAGCGGCATTGTGTATCTTCGCTTCACGGTGGCGCCGAGCGGACGGGTGAGCGATTGCGCGGTGACCCGGTCGAGCGGCCGCGCCGACCTCGATTCGACCACCTGCCGGCTGATCGTGCAGCGCTTCCGCTACCGCCCGGCGCGCGATGCCTCGGGCAAGCCGGTCCCCTATGTCATCCGCGGCGAGCAGGATTGGGAAATGGGCGCGAAGCGCAACGACGAAGGCGACGGCTACGAGGAATGAGCGGCGGGCTCGACCTGACGACCTTTTACGTCGCAGCGAACCATAAGGCGGCGCCGATGAGCCCGAGGTTGAGATAGGCGGTCGCGGCGAAACCGAAGGCGCGGTAGAGCGGGTGGATGCGGTATCCGATCCAGAACAGGATCCGCGCGGCGAAGAAGACGATCGCCGCCGCGCCGACCATTTGGACCCTTTCCGCGGGCAGGCCGACCACCAGCGCCAACGATCCGATGAGGAACAGCAGCAGCTGCTGCGCGCTATTGTCGGCGACCCGGCCGTCGACCACAATGGCGGCGTTTTCAGCGCCGCGCGTGGGATCGATCGCTTCGCCTAAGAAGCGCGCGTTGCCGACGGCGACGATCATCGCGAAGAACGGCACCGCCGCCAGCGCATCCCAGCGCAGCGCATAAGCGAGACGGCCGGCGGGCGTGAAGGCCGCGTCAGGCACGGGCAGTAGCATGGTCAGCAGCGCCATCGAGCCCAGCATCGTTGCGATGCCGCTGCCGGCACCGATGGCGACGACCGTCTGATCGCGGGTCATATCCGGATCCTCCCCTGCGCTCGGCATAGCATATTTCCTGCCGCTTCCAGAGCCGCGTCCGCCCGAGCGAAAATGTCCGGTTGTCCGGGCGAGGCCGCAGGCCTAGCCTCGAGAGGCCGGGAAAGGGCGTAGCTTGCCACCGGTTTCTTGGTCTGTCTTCTCGACATCCGGCATCAAAGGGAGGCCTTTATGCGCCATCTTCTTGCTACGCTCACCGCCGTCACGCTCGCGCTCTCGCCGGTCGCCGCTTCCGCGGCCGCCGCCGATCCCGACGCACCGTCCTATGCGAAGGGAACGGTCTGGGACTTCGCCATGATCAGGACACAGGACGGGCATTTCGACGATTATATGCAATGGCTCGCCGGCCGATGGCAGGAGCAGCAGGAAGCGCTGAAGAAGGCCGGCTATATCCGCTCCTACAAGGTGTTGATCGTCAGCGATCCGAGGCCGAACGAAGCCGATCTCATCCTGGCCACCGAATATCAGAACATGGCCGCGTTCGATCGGACCGCCGATGAAGAATATGCGATGCAGAAGAAGATCTTCGGCTCGCTCGCCACGGCGTCGAAAGAGCAGGCGGCGCGCGGTAGCATCCGCACCGTGCTGGGCGACATGCTCCTGCGCGAGGCGGTGCTGAAATAACGGCGGTCGATCGGGGCCGGTCGGAGCCGGCTCCGAGCCGAAGCGCGCGGATCAGGGATCCGATGCGGCTGCGCCGCAGTGGACCAGATCGAGATAATAGCCGGCGAGCAGCGCATGCGAGCGGGCGGCGCCGGGATGGCGGGCGCTTTCGGCGAGCGCGATCTCGGCGGTGGCGCGATCCTTGAAATAGCTTTTTTCGTCGTCGCTCATCGCATCGCTCCGGCGCCGGCCCAGGAAACGGCTCCAGTTGAGCGCGGCCGGCGCCCTGTCGTCGATCGATCCCAAGCGCCGCTCCTGTGCAAGCTTGCGCCCGGCCAGCCGCGCGCGTGCGCTGCGCTGCGCATCGCCGACCGAGACGAGCATCCGCGCGAATTGTGCCTTGAAGCCCGGATGGTCCATGGCCCTTCCTCCGCCGTGACAGGCCAAGGCTGGCCGCGGATGGGTCCGATGTCTAGTCCATGTCTAGGGATCGCAAGACGAAGCGAAACGCGCCGGCGACGAGCGCCGTATCGGCTTGCGGCCCCCTCGATCACCCGACCTAGAGCAGCGATGAATCGCTCGCTGCTCTATAACTCTTTGTTGCCGCATCGCTATTTGCGAAAATTGATCAGGTGCTCAGTGCCCCGCACTGAGCAGCCATGTTCCGGGGGAACATGGCGACCTGTCAATGGTACCCGCTTTTTCGCACGATGCTCTAGCGGATCGCGTCGAATTCGATGCCGCGCGTCTCGCGCGCCAGCAGCGCGGTGACCGCGCTGACCAGGCAGGCGACGCCGACGTAGACGGCGACCGGCACCCAGCTGTGGGCGCGCTGATAGAGCGCCAGCGCGATGATCGGAGCGAGCGAACCGGCCACGATCGAGGTGATCTGCGCCGCGATCGACACGCCCGAATAGCGCAGCCGGGTCGGGAATTGTTCGGCCATGAACGCCGCCTGCGGTCCATACATGGCGGCGTGCAGCAGCAGCGCGACGATGATCGCCAGCCGCGCCGTCGCCACCGTGTCGCTGCCCAGCATCGGAAAGAAGGCGAAGGCGAAGGCCGCCATGCCGAGCGCGCCGAAGGCATAGACCGGACGCCGGCCGATCCGGTCCGAAAGCCGCCCGAACGCGGGTATCGCGAAGAATTGGATCGCGCTTCCGATCAACAGCGCATCCAGCGCCTGGCCGCGGCCGAGGCTGGTCGCCTCGACGATATAGGTGATCGAGAAGACGGTGATGATGTAGAAGGAGATATTCTCGCCCAGCCGCAGACCGGCGCCGGTCAGCAGGCCCAGCGGCCGCTCGCGAAGCACATCGAGCGCCGGAACCTTGGGCGGCGCTTCGGCTTCCTCGAGCGCCTTGGCGAACGTCCGGCTCTCCGCGACCGAAATGCGGATCCACCAGCCGACGACGACGAGCACGATCGACAGCAGGAAGGGAACGCGCCAGCCCCAGCGGATGAAATCGGCGTCGCTCTGGAGCGCGGCGAGAAGCGCCAGCATGCCGGCGGCGAGCAGATTGCCGCCGGCGACACCCGCCTGCGGCCAGCTCGCCCAGAATCCGCGCCGCGCCGCATCGCCATGCTCGGCGGCCAGCAGCACCGCGCCGCCCCATTCGCCGCCGACCGCGAAACCCTGGATCAGCCGCAGCACCACCAGCGCCAGCGGCGCGGCGATGCCGATCTGGTCGTAGGTGGGCAGCGCGCCGATCAAAGTGGTAGCAAGGCCCATCATGACAAGGCTGATCATCAGCAGGCGCTTGCGGCCGATGCGGTCCCCGAAATGGCCGAATATGATTCCGCCGACCGGCCGGGCGACGAAGCCGAGCGCATAGGTGGTAAAGGCGAGCAAGGTGCCGGTCAGCGGGGCGAATTGAGGGAAGAACAGCCGGTTGAACACCAAGGCGGCCGCGGACCCGTAAAGAAAGAAATCATACCATTCGATGGTGGTGCCGATCAGGCTCGCGAGGACCACCTTCCTCAGCGGGCTGGATTGCCGTTCCCCTTCGACGTGCGCGCTTGCCATCCTTGCTCCTCCCGGCCCAAGCTTAGGGTCAGGACCGAATGCCCGCAATGGCCGCGCCGCCGCTACCGTCGCGGGCCGATGGCGTCTATGCCGGCGTGGAGGCGGCAAAGGGGGATCGGACGATGCGGGGCGGACATGCGGCATGGCGCGCCCTCGATCGCGCACGGGCGCTCAACCTCGGCGGCGCCACGCGGATCGGCGGCGACGGCATCACGCGGCGTCGTCTGCTGGCAGCGATGGGGGCCGGCGCGACGCTCGCCGCTCTGCCCTCGTGCCTGCAGCCCGGGCCGCGGCGCATTGCCGTCGTCGGCGGCGGCCTTGCCGGACTCACCGCGCTGCATCGCCTGCGCTCCCGCGGGTTCGACGCGATCCTGTACGAGGCGCGCGGCCGGCCCGGCGGACGCACGCGCAGCGTGCACGGGGTGTTCGCCGCAGATTATGCGTTCGACGAAGGCGGCCAGTTGGTCAACGGCGACCATGCCGACATGATCGCGCTCGCCCGCGGCCTGGGACTGAGGCTGATCGACCGGCGCGCGACGGGCGGCAAGGACGAGGTTCAGATCGGATCGGCCGGCCGCGTCGACGAACGGGCATTGGCCGAGGGGCTGCGCGTCATCGCCGCGCAGATCACCGCGGATGCGGATCGGCTGGACGCCGACCATCGCACCGTCGGGGCGGAGATCGACGCCCTGTCGGTCGCCGGCTATCTCGACCGGCACGGCCTCGCATCCGGCGACGCGCGCGATGCGATCGAGGCGGCGATCCGGACCGAATATGGCGCCGAACCGGACCAGGCGAGCGCGCTCGAATTGCTGTTCAACCTGCCCACCGTCGACGGCGCGCGCGTCACCCGGCTCAGCCTTTCCGACGAACGCTATCTGGTCGAGGGCGGCGCCGGCCAGATCGCGCAGCGCCTCGCCGCGCGCCATGCGCCCGCCGTCCGGCTCAACATGCGCCTCGCGGCGATCGATCTGGACCGGGACGGATTCGTCCGCCTGGCCTTCGCCGATGGCCGCGAAGCCCGTTTCGACCAGGCGATCATCGCGCTTCCCGCACCGCTGATCCGCGAGGTCAGGATCGACGGTCCGCTCGATGCCCGCTGGCAGGCGCTGCTTGCCGAGGTCGACCTCGGCCGGAACGAGAAGATCATCGCCGGCTACGATCAGGCGCGCTGGCGCGATGCGATCGGCGCGTCGGGCGCGCTGTGGGCGGCGAAGGGGTTTTCGGAGGCATGGGATGCCGCGTCGTCGGCCCGGCGCGCCGGCGATCCGGCCGCACTCTGCTATTTCCTCGGCGGCGATCAGGTCGACCAAGCCGGCCGCACGAGCACCGCCGCCGCGGCCGGGCGGTTCGACGCCATGGCGCGCACGGCGCTGCCCGATCTTCCCGCGCCGAACGGCCGCATCCGGCGAACGCACTGGTGCGCGGACCCGCTCAGCAAAGGCGCCTATATCAATTTCCGGCCAGGCCAGCTCAGCCGGTTCGGCGGCTTGCTGACGCTGGAGGGACCGGAAGGCCCCCGCCCCAGCCGATCCGGCCGGCTCCTGTTCGCCGGCGAGTGGCTGTCCGACGCATGGCCGGGCTATATGAACGGCGCGGCCCAGACCGGCCGCATCGCCGCCGACGCCGCGATGGCCGCCGTTCGCACGCAGCGCGCGGCTTAGGTGTTTGTTCCGGCTAGATCGATCATTACACCGTTCGGGCTGAGCTGGTCGAAGCCCTCACTTGTTTTTCACAGTAAGAAGAAAGGAAGTCCTTCGACACGCTCAGGACGAACGGTGGTTCAGTGTAAACGTTACAAACCTTGCGTCAGTCACGGCTGCCGGCGCTCGTTGCGGCGTTCCTCGCGCGCAACCTGTCTCGCCTGACGCGCCTTCGCCCGGTCCTGGCCGCGGTCATCGGCCTGAACCTGCCGCTGCGCCGGGGCCTGAACCTGCCGTTGCGCCGGGGCCTGGGCTTGCGGCCGCGCCTCGGACCGCCCCGCGCGCTGGGCCTGTCCTGCCGCCTGCGCCTGCTCTTGCCTGCGCGCCTGCGCCTGCGCGCGGTCCGCCTCCCGGCGCTGCTGCGCTTCGGCACGCGCCTGGAGCTGGCTTTGGCGGCGCTGCTCGGACTCGGCACGTGCCCGGCCCTGGTCTTGACGCCGCTGCTCAGCTTCGGCCCTCACGCGCACCTGATCCTGACGGCGCCGATCGGCCTCGGCACGCGCCTGGCCCCGGTCCTGACGCCGCTGCTCGGCTTCGGCCCTGGCCCGTACCTGATCCTGGCGGAGCCGATCGGTCTCGGCGCGTGCCTGGGCCTGCGCTTGCCGCTGCTGCACCTGGGCACGGACCTGCGGCGAACGATGCGGTTCGGCGTCGGCCCGCCTCTGCACCCGTGCCTCGTCGCGCGCTTGGACCTGCCTGCGCTGCTGCAGCTCGGCTTGCGCCAGACGACGCTGCTCGGCCGCCTCGCGCCGCACCGCTTGCTCGTCGCGTCGGGGACGCTCGTCCCGGACCTCGGGAAGCTGCTGTTGGCGCGCTTGCTGCCGATCGCCGCGGAATTGCGCCTGGTCCGTCCGCTGGCGGGCGGCCCGATCGCCGGTTTCCACGAAACGGGCCTCGCGTTCCCGACGTCCCGATTCGCGCTGGCCCGCCGCATCCTGCCGCACCGACGCGATGCGATCCTGCCGGAGCGCCTGGCGCTGCTCGGCCGCAGCACGGCTGCTCTGCGCGGCGAAGCGCACGCGCTCCCGATCGGCAGCGCGGGCTCGGGCAGCGGCATCGCCGTCGAAGCCGCGCGCGGGCGGGGCGTAACGGCGCTCGTCCCGCGCCCAGGCGGCCCGCGTCCAGTCCGCCGGAATGGCACGCGGCGGCGGCGGGGTGCGGAAATCCTGCTGCTGCCACGACGCGAAGCGCACCATATCGGCGCGGCGCCGTGCCCGTTCCTCGTTCCAATGGGCATCCTGCCGCTGAACGTTGCGGCGGCGATAGTCCTGCCACGCCGGCTGGCGCTCGCTTTGCCGCACCCAATCCCCGCGTGCCGCGCCGATCGCGTCGCGGCGGCTTAGCCAATCGTAGGCGATGACCGGATGACGCCGGCGCGACGCCTGATAAAGATCGCGGCCACGCTCATAGTAGCGCGAGGCATAGCCGAGCCTCGGCCCGTAACGGTCGTAAGGGATGATCGCACCATCCGATGCGTAGACGACCGCCAACCGGCCATGGTCGTAGCCGTAGCCGCAATCGGGGTCGCGGATGAAATAAGGCGCGTCGTCGCCAGGCCGGTAATAATAGGCGCGATAGCCATATTCCAGCGGCTCGACGAACATCATCGAATCGTCATAGCCCTGCCACGCCCACGGCTCGACGTCGTCATAGTCGAAGCCATAGTCGGGCGGCGCATAGCCGAGCGCGTCGTCGAAGCCCCAGGCATCCTCGGCATAGGCATAATATTGGCCGGGATCGGCGACGCGCACCGCTTCGATCGGCCGCGCGTGCGGCAGTTCGGCGACCGCAGGCGCATAGCGAAGCGCACTCGGCTCGCCCACCGCCAGCGGAAGCGTCGCGGGAAGATCGGGCAAGTCGTAGGCCGAACGGCTGGAGGGCTGGTTGCAGCCCGCGAGCGGAATCGCGGCCGTGACCGCGAGCGCCGCCAACAACGTGCGGAAACGCAAGGCTTTGATACTGGTCATGACTCGCAAACTCCTCGGCCGCAAGGACGGTTGCAGCTACATTAGGCAGAGGGTTCTGAACTCACGCTGGCGCATCTGTTCATCAGAGAGTCGGTCCGATGGCAGCACATGCTAAATAGACGCGCGGGAGAATGGCATTGATCATCCGTGAGGCCACGACCGCAGATGCAGCAGCCATCTCCGCCCTTGCGGTCGAACTCGGCTATGACGTTCGGCCGGAGATGGTCGCTCGAAATTTCGCGGCGCTGCTCGCACTCGATCAGCCAGCACTGGTAGCGGAGGAGAAAGAAATCGTCGGAGTGCTCACCTGGCACATCACGCCGGTGCTTCACCGGCCCGGCCCGGTCGGCAGAATCACGATGCTGGTCGTTTCTGCGGCGTGGCGCGGGCGTGGTATCGGGCGCGCACTAATAATGGACGTCGAGGCCCGCCTGGCAGATCGGGGTTGCAGCATGATCGAAGTGACCAGCCGCATCGACCTCAAAGAGGCACATGCCTTCTACGCACGGCTCGGCTATCAGATGACAAGCTATCGGTTCGCGAAGAAACCACCGGGACAGAGCTAGAGCAGCGAGCGATTAATATGAATCGCTCGCTGCTCTATAACTCTTTGTTGCCGCATCGCTATTTGCGAAAATTGATCAGGTGCTCAGTGCCCCGCACTGAGCAGCCATGTTCCGGGGGAACATGGCGACCTGTCAATGGTGCCCACTTTTTCGCGCGATGCTCTA
>DATFHP010000167.1:0-9856 GCA_035248285.1 Allosphingosinicella sp.
CCTGCTGCGCTTCATGGGCGATCGCCGCTAGCCTCTTTCCGGTTCAGGTTGAACCGGAACGAGGCTAGAAAGTTCTTTGATTGCCGTGCTTGGGTCCGAAGCTGGCCCCGCCAGCTTCGGACCCGGCGCATTCCGAGCCGCAGAATGAGCAGGTGCCGATTGCCCCCGGCAATCGGCAGCCGTGCCGGGGGCACGGCGGCCAGCTCATTCCATCTGGCTCGAAATCACTCTTAAGCAGGATGCGATTAGCTTGAATCGTCTCCTGCTCCAGGGTCAGGACCGAACCTCATTCCGCGCTGACGAACAGCCTGCCGGGAAGTATCTCAAAGCTCGGGTCGAATTCGGAATAGTCGCAGGTCAGTTCCTCGTGCGCGGCAATGTCCACGCGCGAGAAGCCCGCATCGGGATCAGAAAAGCGCGTGTTGGGTGCGGTCGAATGGTTCATGAAACGGCCATTGTCGAGCTCGACGATGGTGACGTCCGGGTCGTGCGGATAGGGATAGCCGTAACGCTCGACGAAGGCCTGGTCGACCTCCGACATTGCGGCAATATCGTCCCTGGTGAGCAGCCGGTCGAGCTTTGGCTCGAGCCGCCAGATTCGCGATCCGGCCGGAATGTCCTCGGCCGCGAAAATTCCGACCCCTTCGATTCGCGAGGGGGCAACATAGGTCGGGATCAGCATCATGTTGGGCAGGAACCTTCCGGGGCACATCTAGGATTCGCGTAACGTTGCATAAGGGGAATATTTCCGCGCTGTGAAATTGCGCTGAGGAACTTAACCCGTATCAGCGCATTCACGCCGCACTGTCTCGCTCCCCCGGCGGAAAGTTGGAAGGCGCCCGGCTGTCACCAACGGCCGGAAGCGCGGTCCGAGGGAGCCTGGGGCCTGTCGCATATCGTCCCAGGTTTCCGATCGCGCCGGGGTGGCGGGTTGCCGATTCATTCCGATCCGCCCTCCATTTCGGAAAGGCGGGTCGCGATCGCCTTCATCAGCGCGTCCAGCGAATAAGGCTTCTGCAGCAGCTCGAAGCCGTGGCTGCTTTCGTCGGCCAGGACCTCGCTGTAGCCGCTGGTCAGAACCACGGGCAGGTCGGACCAGCGACGGCCGATCTCATGCGCGAGCTCGACTCCGCTCATTCCCGGCATGACGACATCGGAAAAGACGATATCGAACGCCGCGCGGCTCTGCTCGAGCAGCTCCAGCGCGTCGGCCGCGTTCCTTGCCCAGGTCACCGTTTGGCCGAGCTCGCGGAGCAAAGATTGGGCGAATTCGCCCACCTTCTCATTGTCTTCGACCAGCAGGACGCTCGCGACGTCGAGCGGCCGCAGCGTTCCAGCATCGGACTTGGGCTTTGCGGGCAACGCCCTGTGCTCGGCGCAGGGCAGATATAAAGTGAAGGCAGTACCCTCGCCGGGCCGGCTGTCGACCGCGACGTCGCCGCCCGACTGCTTGACGAATCCATAGACCTGGCTCAGCCCGAGTCCGGTCCCCTTGTTGACTTCCTTGGTCGTGAAAAAGGGCTCGAAGATCCGCTCCACCGTCGCCTGATCCATGCCGGTGCCGCTGTCCTCGATCGAAACCGCCACGAAAGGACCTTCGTGTCCGACGCCGGACGAGGCGGAAGCAGGCGCTTCGTCCCGCCGCGCGGCGATGGTCAGTGCGCCGCCATTGGGCATCGCGTCGCGGGCATTGATGACGATATTGAGGATCGCCGTCTCGAATTGGTTGGGATCGGCCTCGACCAGCAATTCCTCGTCCGGCAGCGCGGTGGTCAGCTTGATCGGCGAGCCGAGGCTGGTGCCTATGATCTGTTCCAATCCCCGGATACGCTGCCCGACCTCGAAAACTTCCGGCCGTAACGGCTGCCGCCGCGCAAAGGCGAGCAGCTGGCCGGTCAGCCGTGCGGCGCGGTCGGCAGTCTCGGCAATGGCGTCAAGATAACGGGCTTGTTTTTCCTCCGTCAGGCCAGGCCTTCGCAGCAGATCGATCGACGCCCGGATGATCGTCAGAAGATTGTTGAAGTCGTGCGCCACGCCGCCGGTGAGGCGTCCGACCGCCTCCATCTTCTGGGCCTGGCTCAGCGCCTCGCGCGCCCGTTCGATTTCCTCTTGCGCACGACGTCGCTCGGTCACGTCACGCGTGATCTTGGCGAACCCCACCAGCTCGCCGGCCTCGTCGCGGATCGGATCGATGAGCACGTTCGCCCAGAAGCGCGAACCGTCCTTGCGCACGCGCCATGCCTCGGTTTCGAATTTTCCTTCGCGCAGCGTCGTTTCGAGCGCCCGCTGGGGCTCGCCGTTGGCGCGGTCCTCGTCGGTATAGAAACGGGAGAAATGCTGACCGACGATCTCGTCGGCGCGATAGCCCTTGATCGCCTCCGCGCCCGAATTCCAATTGGTGATGAAGCCCTCGCGATCGAGCATGTAGATCGCATAGTCGCGAACGCCTTGCACGAGCAGGCGGAACCTTTGCTCCGCCTCGAACAGCGCCTGCTCCGCTTTCTTCTTCGCGGTGATGTCGCGCGTTACCTTGGCGAAACCGACCAGCTTTCCGGTTTCGTCCAGCACCGGATCGATCACCACATTCGTCCAGAAACGGGTGCCGTCCTTGCGGACGCGCCAGCCTTCCGATTCGAACCTGCCTTCGCTCGCGGCAGTCCGGAGCGCGCGTTGCGGCAGGCCGGCAGCCCGGTCCTCCTCGGTATAGAAGCGCGAGAAATGCTGGCCGAGAATCTCTTTCGCCGTGTAACCCTTGAATCGCTGCGCGCCCGTGTTCCAGCTGCTGACATAGCCTTCCGCGTCGAGCAGATAGATGGCGTAATCCTTGATCGCGTCGAGGAGCAGCTCGAAACGCCGTGAACCGGTCAGCGGGTTCGTTGGCGCATCCCGTTGCGGCATGCTCATCCGGTCAGAGTCTCATGTTGATGATCGGGCGCGACAACACTCTGCAAACAACACGTCCTGTTCGAATTTCTTCCAATTTGCCAATAGCATGTTCGACGGCCTGTCAACCGCTGCCGCAAGCACGCATACCCATCTGCCAAGGTACCATCGGCTGCGTCGGCACGGCCTCCGCCTGTTCGACCGGTGGGACGATGGCTCGAACGTCTGAGCCTAGTTCGGCGTTGCAGCCGCTGCCTGGGTGGCAGCCGGGGTCGAAGTCCCGGCCGCCGGCGCAGCCTGTGTCGCTGCCACTTTGGGGCTCGTCGCTCCGACCTCTTCGCGGAAGCGGTCCTTCACCTCGTTCATGTAATCGGCGATTTCATCGGACACGCCCTGCTCCGAGGTCTTGCGGCTTATTCCTCGGGCTACATCGGAGGTCACGACACTGTCGCGGAATGCCTGCCGCTCGGCGGCGCAGGCCGTCGGCAGCTGCGAGTCGAATTCCTGCTGGCCGAGCTTCTTCTCGGCGCTCGCATTCACGAACTGCGCGAGGCAGGAGTAAAAGGCTTTGCGCGGACTCGACGCACTGGCCGGCACGAACAACAGCAACAACGCAAGCAAAGACGAGATCATTCGGGCCTCCTCTTCATTCGCTTTTATGGTGCCAGAGTGATCCAACTCGGCGGAAAAGAAAAGCGGCTTTCTCGAACCGTGGAGCGGCGCCAAATGCGCCCCGGGAGCCGCGCGATATCGAATGCTGCGACATTTTTGCCACAGGAATCCGCAGAAACACGGCCGGAGTCGACGAACATGAAACCGTGCACTCGACAGCGGGGTTTGATGGCTGTCCGATAGTGCAGTTCGGGCGCTTGTCGGCGCTCGGACTGGTCGGGGAAATGGCCGGAAGTTACGCATTTCCGCGGAACTTTCTGGCTGCGTAACGAGTTTAGTCGTTCCGTTGGAACGCTCAGAAAAGGGGAAGGTCTTATGCGAAAGTTCGCCATAGCGGTGGCACTCTCGTCAACCGTGATTGCTACACCGGCACTGGCACGCAATGGAGCCTGGTACGTGGGCGGCGATTTCGGCGCCATGATCGTCGAGGACATTAATTTCGACATCGGCGCCACGAAGAACGCCGCGACGGTCGATTTCGATTACGGCGGCGATGGCGACATCAACGTCGGCTATGATTTCGGCATGTTCCGCCTTGAGGCGGAAGGCGCCTACAAGACCGCCGACGTCGATTCGATCCAGAGCACGATCGATTTGCCGGGTTCCTTCGGGCGAGACTTCGATCCAGCCGGCGGAGGCAAGGCCAGCGCGCTGAGCTTCATGATCAACGGCATGCTCGACTTCGGCGACGACGACGGCGTCAGCGGGTTCGTCGGCGGCGGCGCCGGCTGGGCGCGCGTCAAGTTCAGCAATGTTCGGACGTTCGAGAACGTCCCTGCATTTCTCGACGACAAGGACAGCGGATTCGCATGGCAGTTGTTTGCCGGCGTGCGAACCGCCGTGTCCCGCAATGTCGACGTGTCGCTCAAATATCGCTTCTTCAACGTCGACAGTCTCAAGATGGCGGGGCTAGCAGGCACGCCGCTGGCGGTTCGGGATGTCGATGCCCGGTTCCGCTCGCACAGCGTCCTGGGCGGCATCACCTTCAACTTCGGAGCACCGCCTCCGCCTCCGCCTCCGCCCCCACCACCGCCGCCCCCGCCGCCCCCGCCGCCGCCCCCACCGCCGCCACCGCCGGCGCAGGTCGGTCCGTTCATTGTCTTCTTCGATTGGGACAAGTCGGACATCACGCCGCAAGCGGCAGCGATCCTGGACAATGTTGCCGCGAGCTATCAGCAGACGGGTTCGGCGCAGGTGATGCTGGCCGGCAACGCCGACAAGTCCGGCTCCAACGAGTATAACGTGGGACTGTCGCAGCGCCGAGCGGATGCCGTCCGGTCTTATCTTGCCGGTCACGGCGTCCCCGATGGTGCGATGTCGACGCAGGCCAATGGCGAAGAGAAGCCGCTGGTCGAAACCGCCGATGGAGTACGCGAGCCGCAGAACCGGAACGTGCAGATCATGTTCGGTCCGGGCTCGGGCCAGTAACGCACGTCCCTGTCCACATCACTGGGAGCCGGCAGCAATGCCGGCTCCTTTTTTTGCGCCAGCGGCTCTTGTGCAACGCAGCAAGGAGGCTGGCTGCGGGTTCGCGAGTTTGATAGTGCGCGGCATCAATCGCGCGTGAGGACATGGAATGCGTATCACGATGATCGGCACCGGCTATGTGGGATTGGTGTCCGGCGCCTGCTTTTCGGATTTTGGCCATGACGTTACCTGCGTCGACAAGGACACGGCCAAGATCGATGCGCTCGAGCGTGGCGTGATGCCGATCTACGAGCCGGGCCTCGACCAGTTGGTCGAACGCAACGTTCGTGACGGGCGCTTGCGCTTCACCACCGATCTGGCTCACGGTGTGGCGGGCGCGGAAGCGATCTTCATCGCGGTCGGGACACCGTCGCGGCGCGGCGACGGACATGCCGATCTTACCCACGTCTTTTCCGCAGCGCGTGAGATTGCGGAGGCGCTCACCGGTCCAGCCGTGATCGTGACCAAATCCACGGTTCCGGTCGGGACCGGGGACGAGGTGGAGCGCGTCATCCGCGAGACCGCGCCGTCAGCGAACGCCTGGGTGGTCTCGAATCCTGAGTTCCTGCGCGAAGGCGCGGCGCTCGAGGATTTCAAGCATCCCGACCGCATCGTCGTGGGCGTCGAGGGCGAGCGAGCGGCGGAGCTGATGCGTGAGGTCTATCGGCCGCTCTATCTCAACAAGGCGCCGCTGATGTTCACCAGCCGGCGGACAGCGGAACTGATCAAATATGCCGCCAATGCATTTCTGGCGACCAAGATCACCTTCATCAACGAAGTGGCCGATTTGTGCGAGGCGGTTGGCGCCGACGTTCAGGATGTCGCGCGCGGCATCGGCCTCGACAATCGCATCGGCCCCAAATTCCTTCACGCCGGCCCTGGCTATGGCGGGTCGTGCTTCCCGAAGGATACGGTGGCCTTGCTCAAGACGGCCGAGGATTTCCAGGCGCCGCTGCGAATCGTCGAGGCGGTCGTCACCGTCAACGAGGCGCGCAAACGCGCCATGGGCCGCAAGGTCATCCAGGCAATGAACGGCGATGCGCGCGGCAAGCGGATCGCCCTGCTCGGCCTTACGTTCAAGCCCAATACCGATGACATGCGAGAGGCGCCATCGCTTGCGATCGTCCAGGCACTTCAGGATGCGGGCGCGATGGTGTGCGCTTATGATCCGGAGGGTATGGATCAGGCGCGTTCGCTGATGCAGAATGTCGAATTCGCCTCCGATCCCTACGAAGCGGCGAAAGGCGCCGATGCGGTCGTTCTGGTCACCGAATGGGACGTGCTCCGCGCGCTTGATCTCAAGCGGATTGCGGCCGCGATGGCGCAGCCGATCTTCGTCGACCTGCGCAACGTCTACCCGCCGGCGGATGTGGAGGAAGCCGGACTTCGCTGGCACGGGGTCGGGCGCGGGACTATGGCAGCGGCGTGAGCCCGGCGCGCGGGTCACGTTCGTCGGGGCGGCCGGTTGGGGCGCGGGGTTTGGAAGGAGGCTGGTTATGAAGCACATGGCACAGGCTTGGGTGATCACGCTCGCGATGCTCGCGGGGGGCTGCGCGGGCGACGGCATGGAATCGGGCGCCGCCGCCACGCCATCGGTGGCCGCCGCGGACATTCGCGACGCGGCCGGGACCCTCAAGGCGCATGCCCAGGTGAGCCAGGCTCCGGGTGGCCTGCGCATCCGCGTCCAAGCCGCTGCGATGACCGCGGGCACGTACGGAATCCATATTCACGCCGTCGGCCGCTGCGAGGCGCCCGGCTTCACCACCGCGGGGCCGCATTGGAATCCGACCGCGCGGCAGCATGGCAAGGACAATCCCCAGGGTATGCACCAAGGCGACCTGCCGAATCTCGTGATCGGCGCGGACGGGCGCGGACGTCTCGATTTCGTTATTCCGGCTGCCACGGCCGCCGATCTGCTTGATGCCGACGGAGCTGCGGTCGTGATCCATGCAGGGCCCGACGATTATCGCACCGATCCGTCGGGCAACAGCGGCGCACGTGTCGCCTGCGGGGTGCTGGCCGCTCCGTGACGGCACGCATATTGTTCGTCTGCCTCGGCAACATCTGCCGCTCGCCGCTCGCCGAGGCGGCGCTGCGTGCCGAAGCGGCACGGCTCGGACTGGCGATCCAGGTCGATTCGGCGGGCACCGGCGACTGGCATGTCGGCGCGCCGCCCGATCCGCGCTCGGTTGCCGCCGCACGCCGCAACGGCATCGACATTTCCGGACAGCGGGCGCGGCAGGTGACGCGCGAAGACTTCGAAATGTTCGACCATATCGTCGCCCTCGATGCCGACAATCTGGCGGCGCTCGAAGCGTTGCGCCCCGCGGGAAGCAAGGCCCGTCTGTCGCTCCTGCTCGACCATGTCCCCGGCCGCGAAGGACAGGCGGTCGCCGATCCCTATTACGGCGATCACGCGCATTTCGACCTGACCTGGGCGGACGTGGCCGCCGGGGCGCGCCACCTCGCGCAACAGATCGCCTCGATGGGATGAGCGCCTTCGCGCGCAAGGTGGCTGCCTTGGCGGACGTGCGCGAAGAGAGGATCGAGCGCCTGGCGGGCGGCGACCTGTCCGAAGTGCTCCTGGTGCATCGCGCCGACGGCCGCGCGATGGTGGCCAAGGGCGGTCCCGCAATCGCAACCGAGGCTTCCATGCTTCGTGCGCTGCTGGCGGCCGGCGCTCCGACGCCGTTGGTCGAGGCCGAGCATGACGGCGTTCTGTTCATCGAGCACGTGCCCAACGACGGCATCTTCAGCCCGGCCGCATGGCGCGACATCGGTACAAAGTTGCGCCAGCTGCACGATGGCACCGCCGAGCAATATGGCTGGCCGGTCGATTATCGGCTGGGAACGGTCGAGCTCGACAATCGCCGCAGCGGCGATTGGCCGGCCTTCTGGGGCGTGCAGCGTCTCGCCGCGACCGCGGCCGTGCTCGACCGGCCGTGGCGCGAACGCATCGACCCGCTGGTCGCCCGTCTGCCCGGCCTGCTGCCGGCCGCGCCGAGGCCGTCGCATCTTCATGGCGACCTGTGGACCGGTAACATCCTGGTGGCCGAAGGGAAGCTCGCCGCGCTGATCGATCCCGCCTGCTACCATGGCGATGCCGAGGTCGATCTTGCGATGCTGCATCTGTTCGGCGAGCCTCCCGACACATTCATCGAGGCCTATGGGCCGCTCGCCGCGGGATGGGAGAAAAGACGTCCGGTCTATCAGCTGTTCCCGGCGCTGGTTCACCTGCGGCTGTTCGGCGCCGCCTATGCCGCAATGGTCGACCGGCTGTTGACGGGCATCGGCTTTTGACGGGATCGCAATGCGACCTCAGGATATGGGCCGGTCGAGCGGATAGCGCTCGACGACCGAATAGATCGGGCCGGCCGGCGTAAGGTCGCTTTCGTAGAGGCAGAAGGCGTCGACCAGGAAAGGTTGGCTCCTGAGGCCGCCAGAAGCCACGACCATCGCGTCGATGGGTCCGGCCGATGGTTTCAGCCGGGCGAGCGTGATGTGCGGCAGATAGGCGCGCGCGTCAGGTGCTATGCCGACGCGAAGGCACGCTTGGTCGACCTTCTTGTGCAGCGCCTTCAGCTGGTCGTGGGGCGTGACGCCGGCCCAGAGCGTTCCCTTTCCGCGACCATCGAAGCTGCCGATGCCGTTGAGCGCGATCGCGAATGCAGGATGGTGGATCGACCCCAACGTCGCGGCGGCATCCTCCGCCCGATGACGGTCAACCTCGCCGATGAAGCGCAGCGTCAGGTGGAGCTGATCCTCGTCCTGCCAACGCGCGCCGCGGATGCCCTGCATGACGTCCAGCAGCTGCGATCGGATGGGAGCGGGAGGGCGGATGGCGACGAACAGGCGGTGCATGACGAACGTCCCGATAGCGTCGATCCGGCGCGCCGCGAACCGGTTTCCCTTGAACGCAACCGCGATTCACCCGATATTAGGCCGTGACGGCAAGGATGCCGTCAAAGGAGATGAGTGAAATGGCAAATGGGTTTGATCCGCGGGTTGGCGCGACGCCTCGGCCGGTCGCCGTCGGCACAGCCGGCATTGCGGTTGATGCCGGCCTGCGGTCCTATATGCTCTCTGTGTACAATTACATGGCGTCGGGCGTCCTGCTGACGGGCATCGTGGCGCTGCTCTTCTCGCGGGGCGGCATCAATTCGCCGGCCGCGCAACTGTTCCTTCACGGCGGGATCCTGGCCTGGGTCGTCATGCTGGCGCCCCTGGGCGTGGTCATGTGGCTGAGCTTCGGGATCAACCGAATCTCGACCGCCACTGCACAGGCTTTGTTCTGGGTCTATGCGGCGCTGGTGGGCGTATCGCTGTCGACGATCCTGCTGGTCTATACCGGCGCGTCTGTCGCGCAGACATTCTTCGCCACCGCCGCGGCCTTCGCCAGCCTCAGCCTGTGGGGCTACACGACCAAGCGCGACCTGTCGGCGATGGGCACCTTCCTGATCATGGGCGTGTTCGGCCTGATCATCGCCATGCTGATCAACCTCTTCCTTCGCTCGACGGCGATGGACCTGGCGATCAGCGCGATCGGCGTGCTGCTGTTCGCCGGCCTCACCGCCTATGACACGCAGAAGATCAAGAGCATGTATTTCGCGGTGCAGGGAAGCGACTATGCCAGAAAGTCGATCGTGATGGGCGCGCTGCAGCTCTATCTCGACTTCCTCAACATGTTCCTCTTCCTGCTGCGCTTCATGGGCGATCGCCGCTAGCCTCTTTCCGGTTCAGGTTGAACCGGAACGAGGCTAGAAAGTTCTTTGATTGCCGTGCTTGGGTCCGAAGCTGGCCCCGCCAGCTTCGGACCCGGCGCATTCCGAGCCGC
>DATFHP010000168.1:0-48792 GCA_035248285.1 Allosphingosinicella sp.
GTCACCGCCTACAACTTCGCCAAGCACCTCAAGGCACTCCGCTGGCGAACCCCCTACCAGGTCATCTGCGACGCCTGGACTAAAGACCCATCAATCTTCAAGATCGACCCACACCACCTCATTCCGGGACCACACACCTAGGTCCGGTCCGCGGCGAGGGCGCCCGACCAGCTTATTGTCCGCCCGTCCCGCTCATCTTCACTTCCTTGACGATCTCGGCGACCGTCTTGGGCTTGGCCGGCAGCGCCGCCGCGGCAGCCGGGACGTCCGCCGTCTCGAACGAGACCAGGTTGAGACTGCCCTCCATCGCGATCGGCGTGCCGAAAGCGAACAGGGCACGGATATCGCCGCCGATCTCCGCGGCGACCTTTCCGATCAGCGGCGCCATCATCATCGTCGTCGAGACCAGGAACTGCTCCATCGCCTTGCCGACCGGCTGCAGCGCCGGCTCGGTGCTGATCACCACTTCCTTGGAGGCCTCGGGCTTGCTGTCGTCGATCCCGTAGACCGCATAGACCTGCCCCTCGTGACCGATCACCTTGCGCTTGCCCTTGGGCACGACGCGGAAGGCGCTGCTCTTGGGCGTCTTGGCCGACGCGGCGCCGAACAGCGCCTTGAAGATCGGCGGCAGCACCTGGTCGAAGGCGGCGGCGATATCCTCGGCACGCGCCACCTTCCATTCGCCCCCCTCTTTGCTCACCAGATAGAATTGTCCGTCGCGCCAGACGCCATATTGGTCGGGCTTGCCTTCGTTGCGGACCACGGCATTGCCCTCGTCGGTGACCTCGATGGTCATCTTCTTGCCCTCCTCGTCGAGATAGACGGCGCGCTGGCCGGCCAAGGCGGCGACGGGCGCAACGAGCAGCAGCAGAGCGATCAGCAGGCGCATGTGTAAGATCCCCCTTTTGGGTCCAAGGCTAGTCGCTAATGGCGTGCCTGTCAGCCCGTGCTAGTCATTGCCGATGTTCGTCGCCCGCCTGTCGCTCACGCAGTTCCGCAACCATGCCGACGCGCTGATCGCGCCCGGCCCGGGCTTCGTGCTACTCACCGGCGAGAACGGCGCCGGCAAGACCAACGTGCTGGAGGCCGTCTCGCTGCTCGCCCCGGGCCGCGGCCTGCGCGGCGCGACCCTCACGGAAATGGCGCGACGCGAGGGCGACGGCTCGTTCGCGGTCGCGGCACGGTTGAAAGCTCCCCTCCCGCCTGCGGGAGGGGCTGGGGGTGGGCCCTCGGGGTTCGAGTATGACGACGACGATGCGCAGCCCAACCCCTCCCGCAAGCGGGAGGGGGATTTCATCGAAATCGGCACCGGCACCACCGCCGCGGCGCCCGAGCGGCGGCAGGTGCGGATCAACGGCGCGGCCGCGTCGGCGACCTCGCTGGCCGAACATGTGTCGGTGCTCTGGCTCACCCCCGCGATGGACCGATTGTTCGGCGAAGGCGCAAGCGGACGGCGGCGCTTTTTCGACCGGCTGGTGCTGGCGCTCGAGCCGGGCCACGCCAGCCACGCGGCGCGTTACGAGGCGGCGATGCGCGCGCGCACCAAATTGCTCGCCGATCCCGATCATGCCGATCCCGCCTGGCTCGCCGCGCTTGAGGCGGGAATGGCCGAGCATGGCGCCGCGCTCGGCGAGGCGCGCGAGCGGACGCTCGCGGCTTTGTCCGATCGGCTCGCGGCGCAGCCGGAGGGCCCGTTCGCGCGTGCCTCCTTGGCGATCGAGCGCTGGCGCCCCGATCCGGCCGATGCGCGCGGCGCGCTGCAGGAGTCGTTCCGCCGCTCTCGCGGCGCGGACGCCGGGGCCGGGCGCGTGTTGGCGGGCCCGCACCGCAGCGACCTCAAGGTCATGCACGTTGCCAAGGGCCGGTGCGCCGACCAATGCTCGACCGGCGAGCAGAAGGCGTTGCTGCTCGGCCTCGTGCTCGCCCATGCCGAACTCGTCGCCGAACGCGTCCGTCGCCCCCCGATCCTGCTGCTCGACGAGGTCGCCGCGCATCTCGATCCGCGCCGTCGCGCTGCGCTGTTCGAACGGCTCGCCGACACCGGCGGCCAGGTCTGGATGACCGGCACCGAACCCGCGCTGTTCGATGCGGCCGGCAGCGATGCGACCCGGATTCATGTTGCCGACGGGGCGGTGCGGAGCAAATAGCGCACGCCCACTTCCGCGGCCTGCGCCGCAGGAGGCCGAAAAGCGCGCGAATCCGGCTTATTTCCTTGGGTTCTGACGCCCGCGCCGCTATATAATCGCTATGGCATCTTCCCCCAGCGACAACGCTTATGACGCAGAGTCCATCAAGGTTCTGAAAGGCCTCGATGCGGTCCGCAAACGTCCCGGAATGTATATCGGCGACACCGACGACGGTTCGGGTCTCCATCACATGGTGTTCGAGGTCTCCGACAATGCGATCGACGAGGCATTGGCGGGCCATTGCGACCTCATCCAGATCATCCTCAACCCGGACGGATCGGTCTCGGTCGAAGACAATGGCCGCGGCATTCCGACCGGGATCCACAAGGAGGAAGGCGTTTCGGCGGCCGAGGTGATCATGACCCAGCTGCACGCCGGCGGCAAGTTCGAGAATACGTCGGACGACAATGCCTACAAGGTCTCCGGCGGCCTGCACGGCGTCGGCGTCTCGGTGGTCAACGCTTTGTCCGAATGGCTCGAGCTCACCATCTGGCGCGACGGCGAAGAGCATAGGATGCGCTTCAGGAACGGCGACGCGGAAGCGCCGCTCAAGGTCGTGGGGACCGTGCCCGAGGGCAAGAAGGGCACGCGCGTGACCTTCCTTCCATCGCCGGTCACCTTCAAGATCGTCGACTTCGATTTCGACACGCTCGAGCACCGCTTCCGCGAGCTCGCCTTCCTCAATTCGGGCGTGCGCCTGGTGCTCATCGACGCGCGGCACGAGGAAGAGAAGAGGATCGAGCTTTATTATGAAGGCGGCATCGCGGCCTTCGTCAAATATCTCGACCGCACCAAGGCGCCGCTCATTCCCGAGCCGATCGCGATCACCGGACAGCGCGACGACGTCGGCATCGACGTCGCCCTGGAATGGAACGACAGCTATTACGAGCAGGTGCTGTGCTTCACCAACAACATACCGCAGCGCGACGGCGGCACCCATCTCGCCGCCTTCCGCGCCGCGCTGACCCGCACACTCAACAATTATTCGGATAAATCGGGCGCGCTGAAGCGGGAGAAGGTCAGCCTCACCGGCGAGGACATGCGCGAGGGACTCACCGCGATCGTGTCGGTCAAGCTGCCCGATCCCAAGTTCAGCTCGCAGACCAAGGATAAGTTGGTTTCGTCCGAAGTGCGTCAGCCGCTCGAGAGCCTGATGGCCGACAAGCTCGCCGAATGGCTCGAGGAAAATCCCGGCCACGCGCGCACCATCGTCCAGAAGGTGATCGATGCCGCGGCAGCGCGCGAGGCCGCGCGCAAGGCGCGCGAGGCAAGCCGCAAATCGGCGATGGGCATCGCCTCGCTGCCCGGCAAGCTGCATGATTGTTCGGAGCGCGATCCGGCCAAGTCGGAACTGTTCCTGGTCGAGGGCGACAGCGCCGGAGGATCGGCCAAGCAGGGGCGCAACAGCAAATATCAGGCGATCCTGCCGCTGAAGGGCAAGATCCTCAACGTGGAGCGGGCGCGGTTCGATCGTATGCTGTCGTCGAAAGAGGTCGGCACGCTGATCCAGGCGATCGGCACCGGCATCGGCCGCGACGATTTCAACATCGACAAGCTGCGCTACCACAAGATCGTGCTGATGACCGACGCCGATGTCGACGGCGCCCACATCCGCACCTTGCTGCTGACCTTTTTCTACCGGCAGATGCCCGATATCATCGAGCGCGGGCATCTCTATATCGCCCAGCCTCCGCTCTATAAGGTCAGCAAGGGCCGCTCCGAAGTCTATCTCAAGGACGATGCCAAGCTCGATGATTATCTGGTCGATGCGGGCATCGGCGCGATGGTGATCGAGACGGCGCAAGGCTCGCGTTCGGGGGCAGATTTGCGATCCCTCGCCGACCATGCCCGGCGCATGCGGAGCCTGATGCGCTACGTGCCGCGCCGCTACGATCCCGCGCTGATCGAAGCGCTGGCGCTGATCGGCGCGCTCAACCCCGATCTGCACGGCAATCAGCGCGAGGCGGCGGCGGCCAAGGTGGCCGATTGGCTGCAAGCGAGCGACGAGGGCGCGCGCTGGACGGCCGAGGCAACCGGCGAGGGCAATTACGTGCTCCGCCGGCTGTGGCGCGGCGTCACCGACCATCATGTCGTCGACCACAAATTCCTGGTCAGCGCCGAAGCGCGCAAGCTCCACACGCTCGCCAGCGAGCAAGCCGCGACCTACGCCAGCGCGAGCCGGCTGGTCTCGTTGAAGGCTGCCGCAGCGGCCGCCGAGGATGAGATCGCGCAAGAGGAGGGCACGCCGGACGCCGAGTCCGACTCGCTGCCGGATGCCGGCAAAGCGCCCGATGTGCGTGGGCTGCTCGTCCGCAGGCCGAGCGAATTGCTCGAAGGCATACTCGCCGCGGGCCGGAAGGGCCTTGCCGTGTCGCGCTACAAAGGCCTGGGCGAGATGAATGCCGAGCAGCTGTGGGAAACCACGCTCGATCCGGACAACCGATCGCTGCTGCAAGTCGAAGTCGCCCAGGCCGACGTCGCCGACGAGATCTTCACGCGGCTGATGGGCGACGTCGTCGAACCGCGCCGCGAGTTCATCCAGGAAAACGCGCTCAACGTCGCCAATCTGGACGTGTGAAGCGCTGTTTGATCCCGCAGTTCACATAGAGTGGAGATTGCC
Organism: Allosphingosinicella sp.; assembly: GCA_035248285.1. Taxonomy (GTDB): domain Bacteria; phylum Pseudomonadota; class Alphaproteobacteria; order Sphingomonadales; family Sphingomonadaceae; genus Allosphingosinicella. The sequence continues at coordinate 4,807 of DATFHP010000168.1, forward strand.
GCTTCCTGCCGTTCGATGCTGCCGGCGGGGCGGGGCGTGAGGGGCGCGGCCGGCCGCTGACCGGGCCGGTTCTCTTGCGACGGAATCAGATGTCGTTGCGGATCGTCGCGAGCGCGCCGCCGTCGACTTCCCAGGCGGCGCCGTTGACGAAGCTGGCGTCGCGCGACAGCAGAAACGATACGACGCGGGCGACCTCTTCCGGGCGCGCCACGCGGTTCAATGTGGCGACCCTGCTCAAGGTCTCGAGACCCTCTTCGACGTTGTCGAACTGCTCGAGCTGGCCGCGGATCATCGGCGTCTCGATCATTCCCGGCATCACGCAGTTCACGCGCACGCCCTTGGGGCCCGCTTCGCTCGCGGCGGTGCGGGTGAGGCCGACGACGCCATGCTTGCTGGCACTGTAGGCGCAGGCGCCGACGAGCCCGCGCGCGCCGGAGATCGAGGCGGTGTTGACCACCGCGCCGCTGCCCTGCTTCACCATCAAGGGAAGCACGTGGCGAAGGCCGAGGAACATGCTGCGCAGATTGACGGCCATGACCCGATCGAATTCGTCGACCGGATACTCCCAGGTCGGCGCCAGCGTCCCCTCGATGCCGGCATTGTTGAAGAATCCGTCGATCCGCCCGAACCGCTTCACCGTGCCTTCGACATAGCGCTTCACCGCCTCTTCCTGGCTGCAGTCGGCGCGGATGGTCTCGACCGCCACGTCGCGCTTGCTGAGCTCGGCGCCGGCCTTGTCCAGCCCCTCGCCGTTGATGTCGACCAGCACCACCTGCGCGGCCTCCGCGGCGAGGATCTTGGCGGTGGCGAGGCCGATGGCGCCGGCGCCTCCGGTCACGATGATGGTCTTGCCCACGTGCAACGTCATCGTCTTGCGCTCCCCTGTCGATGTGGCGGCCTGGATGCTCGAACGCGGCCTAGAGCGGCGAGCGATTAATATGAATCGCTCGCCGCTCTATAACTCTTTGTTGCCGCATCGCTATTTGCGAAAAACCGGTACCCACTTTTTCGCGCGATGCTCTAATCTTCCAATATCCTGCTGTGCCGCTTGGTGTCGCGCATCCGCAGATAGACGATCAGCGACAGGCCCGCCATCGCGGCGACATAGACGTAGAAGCCGCGCTCGATGCCCGCCTTCTTGAGCCACAAGGCGACGAACTCGGCGGTGCCGCCGAACAAGGCGTTGGCGAGCGCATAAGGAAAGGCGACGCCGAGCGTGCGGATATGCGCGGGAAACAGCTCGGCCTTCACCACCGCGTTGATCGACGTATAGCCGGTGACGATGACCAGCGCCGCCATCACCAGCAGGAAGGCGACCAGCGGGCTCGATGCGGTTTCGAGTACGACGAAAATCGGCCACGTCAGGATCGTCCCGGCGATGCCGAAGGCGGCCATCAGCGGCTTGCGCCCGATCCGATCGGACAAGGCGCCCGCCGCCGGCTGGATCAGCATGAACAGGAAAAGCGCCGCGGCGGTGATCTCGGTCGCCGTTTCGCGGTCGAAGCCGCTGGTGTTCACCAGGAATTTCTGGACGTAGATGCTGTAGGCATAAAAGGCGAGCGTGCCCCCGGCGGTCAGCGCCATGACCAGCAGGGCTTCACGCGGATGATGCGCGAACAAGGCCCAGGCGCTCGACTTCGGAGCGCCCGAGACTTGCGCATTGCGGAAGCTCTCGGTCTCGGCAAGGCTGCGGCGCAGGTAGAAGACGCTGAGCGCCAGCAAGCCGCCGATCAGGAACGGTATCCGCCAGCCCCAGGCCTCGAGCGCGGTTTCGGACAGCAGCGCCTGGAGAAGCAGCAGCACCGCCAGCGCAATCAGCTGTCCGGAGATCAATGTCACATATTGAAAGCTCGAATAGAAGCCGCGCCGCTTCGCGCCCGCCATCTCGCTCAGATAAGTCGCGCTGGCGCCATATTCGCCGCCGAGGCTCAGCCCTTGCATCAACCGCGCGAACACCAGCAAGGCGGGCGCACCGGCGCCGATGCGGGCATAGGTCGGGGTGATCGCGATCAGCAACGATCCGCCGCACATCATCGCCACCGACAGGGTCAGCGCCGCCTTGCGGCCGTGCCGGTCGGCGTAGATGCCCATCAGCCACGCGCCGACCGGACGCATCAGGAAGCCGACCGCGAACACCGCGGCGGCGTTGAGCAATTGCGCGGTGCGGTCGCTGGCGGGAAAGAAGGCCGGCGCGAAATAAAGGGTGAAGGCCGAAAAGACGTACCAATCGTACCATTCGACCAGATTGCCCGCCGATCCGCCGATGATCGATCGAAGGCGATGCGGGCGGGCGGCTTCCATCGGCGGTGATTGGGCGGAGAGGCGCGCGCGCGTCAAGCGGTCCGGACATTGATACGCAGACCCAGTCTATGCCGCCGTCCCGATCGCTTTCTGCCGCCGCCGCTGGACCGACGAGCCTATTCCCATCGCTTCGCGATATTTGGCGACGGTACGCCGGGCGATATCGAAGCCCTTGGCGCGCAGCATGTCGACGAGCTGGTCGTCCGAAAGGATATGCTTGGCATCCTCGACGGCGATCAGGCCGCGGATGTGGCTTTTCACCGCTTCGGCCGACACGGCGTCGCCGCCGTCGGCGCTCTGGATGCCGCTGCCGAAGAAATATTTGAGCTCGAAGACGCCGCGGTCGCACGACAGATATTTGTTCGAGGTCACCCGGCTGATCGTCGATTCGTGCATGCCGATCGCCTCGGCCACGGCACGCAGCGTCAGCGGCCGCAAATGGGCGACCCCGCGCCGGAAGAAGGCGTCCTGCTGCTTCACGATCTCGGTGGTCACCTTGACGATCGTGCGCGCCCTTTGGTCGAGCGCCTTGATCAACCAATTGGCGCTGGCCAGGCATTCGGAGAGCCAGGCCTTGTCCTGGCGGCTCTGGGCGCCATTCGACAGCTCGGCATAATAGCCGCGGTTGACGAGCACGCGCGGCAGCGTCGCGCTGTTGAGCTCGATCGCCCAGCTTGCCCCCCGTCGCCCCACGAAGACGTCGGGAATGATCGCCGCGCCGCCCTCGGCCTTCTGAAAGCGGCAGCCGGGCTTGGGATCGTAAGCGCGAAGCTCGCGGATCATGTCGTCCAAATCTTCATCGTCGACGCCGCAGATGCGCTTGAGGGCGGCGCGATTGCCCTTGGCGAGATAGTTCAGATTGTCGATCAGCCGCGCCATCGCGGGATCGTAACGGTTCACCTCGCGCGCCTGGATCGCCAGACATTCGGACAGCGAGCGCGCCGCGACGCCCGCCGGATCGAAGCCTTGAACGATGCGCAACACGGCTTCGACGCGGTCGAGCGGAACGCCGAGGCGCCGGGCAAGATCGGCAAGCGGCGCGAGAAGATAGCCGGTCTCGTCGATCTGCTCGATAATCTGGTACGCGATGGCGAGATCGCCCTTCGAAAACCTGGCTCCGGCCTGGGCGAGCAGATGCTCGTGCAGCGAGGCCTCGCCTCCCGCCACAGTCTCATGATCGGGCGCCTCGCCGCCGCCGGAAGCGCCGAGTCCGTTGAGGCCGAGGCCGCCGTCGAGGCCGCCGATGGCGTCGGAACGGCTGTCCTGATGGAGATTCTCGTCATCATAGTCGATGTCGAGCGGCGCGTCCGATTGGGCATCGCCCTCGGCGACCAGGCGGTCGACCGTGGCGGATTCGTCCGCCTCGGCGGCGGTCTCGGATCCGGGATCGGACGACGCCGTCCCCTCCTCGGCGGCAGATTCGAGCAACGGGTTGCGCTCCAGTTCGTCGGCGATGAAGCCTTCGACCTCGAGATTCGACAGCGCCAGCAAGCGGATCGCCTGCTGAAGCTGCGGGGTCATCACCAAAGACTGGCTTTGGCGAAGATCGAGACGGGGACCCAATGCCATGGGCCTGTATCCTAAAGCTCAAAGCTTTCGCCGAGGTAGAAGCGCCGGACCTTTTCGTCCTCGACCAGTGCCTCGGGCGTTCCGGCGAACAGCACCTGGCCGTCATAGATGATGCAGGCGCGGTCGACGATGTCGAGCGTCTCGCGGACATTATGGTCGGTGATCAGCACACCGATGTTGCGTTCCTTGAGCTGAAGCACGAGGCTGCGGATGTCGGCGATCGAGATCGGGTCGATGCCGGCGAACGGTTCGTCGAGCAGCATGATCGAAGGCTCGGCGGCGAGCGCGCGCGCGATCTCGCAGCGGCGCCGCTCGCCGCCCGAGAGCGTCATCGCCGGGGCATCGCGCAAATGGTCGATGTGGAATTCGGACAGCAGCTGCTCGAGCCGTTCGGCGCGCGCGCGGCGATTCGGCTCGGCGACCTCGAGCACCGCCATGATGTTCTGGCAGACGCTGAGGCCTCGGAAGATCGAGGTTTCCTGCGGCAGATAGCCAAGGCCGAGGATCGCGCGGCGGTACATCGGCAGGCCGGTGATGTCCGAACCCTCGAGCAGGATGCGGCCGCTGTCGGGCTTGACCAGCCCCATTACCGAATAGAAGCAGGTCGTCTTGCCGGCGCCGTTGGGTCCAAGCAGCCCGACGACCTCGCCGCGCTCCACGCCCAGCGATACGTCCTTGAGCACGATCTTGCGGTCGTAGCTCTTGGCGATCGAGATGACCGACAGGCCGCGCGACATATGGCCGATCGCGGCGTCCTGTTCTTCATGCTCGATCAGGTTGCTGGCTTCGTTCATTGCTCGCATCGCCTTGGCGGCGCTTCAGATCGGCGCGAAATAGCCGTTTGGCAAGATTTATGCATGCCTTTGTGAATTCCGGCCTCTGCATGAGTCGGTCGGGCGCGTCGAGAGGAGTCGGCACGGCGAGGCAGAAATTACGCCGAGCCGTGGCCATCGGAGCACGGTGCCCGAAGGGCATATTGCCGGACCAGGTTTCCGGCTGCGTGAATCTCGCCGCCGGACTATTGCTTGCGCTGCGGCACGGTGAAGGTGCCGCTCACACGGCCGCCGCCCGTGGTGACGCCGCGGGGGCCGGCGCCGCCATCCATGACGGCGCGGCCGCTGTTGAGATCGATGACCAGCCGCGCCCCGCTGACGTGCGAATCGCCGCGGACCAGCGTCACTCCGCCCAACATGGTGATGAGACGGCTGTTGATGTCGTAGATGGCAAACTGGCCGCGCGCGGTCTCCGACGGGCTGCGGACCGTCACTCCGCCGCTCGCGTCGACGCGCTCGATCTGGATGTTGCCGCTGTTGGCATAGGCGACCGTCACCCTCGCGGCGTTCATCGTCAGCTCGTCCTGGCGAACGACGACATTGCCCGAGAAGACGGCACGGTCGGCGCGGTCCTGGACCTCGATTCGGTCCGCCGCGACATCGACCGGCGCATTGGTGTTGTGGCCTTTCAGCGCCGAGGCCGCATTCTGGCCCAGCGCAGGCGAGGCGACCGCCGCGCCAACGACGAGCGCAAGCGCGCATAACGCATCGATGGTCTTCACTCCATTCATCTGAGGGCGCCCTGGACGATGTGCAAGCGGGCATTGCCGGTCAGAGTCACTTGCCGGCTGCCGAGGTCGGCTTCGAGACGGTCGGCGGAAAACTGCCCCAGCGGCATCAGGCCGTCGACCCGGCCCCGGCTCTGCATCGCGCGCCGGTTCAAATCGGCCACCACGTCATGCGTCTGCAGCCGATAGCCATCGGGCGCGGTGAACAGGATCGGGCCGATCACGCCCACTTTCTCGGTCTCGATATTGTAACGCCCACGGTCGGCATGAAGCGCCGCGGGGCCGTCCTCGAGCTGAATCTCCGCCGACATGCCGTGGATATCGACGATCGGATCGCGCGAGGTCATCTGCACCGCCGATTTCGCGGCGATCCGGAACGGCCGTCCCTTCGAATCCTCGCCCCGATATTGGGCGGATTGCACGCGCATCCGTTCCCTGGCCACCGCGACCTTGTTCTTGTCGAGGATGAAGCTGATGTCCTGCGTGCGCGCCAGCGGCGCCATCGCCAGATAGGCCATCAGCAGCCCGATCATCGCCGGAAGCACCAGCTTGAGCGCGCTCATCAGATGGTCGTGGGCGCCGCCGGGCGCGGCCCAGCCCTGCTTCCTCAGGCGATCGCGCGCCGCGAGCTCAGACATGGGCGAAGATGTCGACCTCGGGCCAGCCGGCGAGATCGAGCAGCGCGCGATGCGGCAGGAAATCGAAACAGGCCTGGGCCAGCGCCAGCCGGTCCTCGCGCGCGAGCCGCTCATCGAGCTTCGCCTTCAGACCGTGCAGATAGCGCACGTCGGAGGCGGCATATTCCTTTTGCGCGTCGCTGAGTTCGTCCGCCCCCCAATCGGACGTCTGCTGCTGCTTGGAGATCTCGTGGCCGAGCAATTCCCTGACCAGGTCCTTGAGACCATGCCGGTCCGTATAGGTCCGCACCAGCCGCGACGCGGTCTTGGTGCAATAGACCGGCGCCGCAACGATCCCCAGATAGGCGCGGATCGCGGCAAGATCGAAGCGCGCGAAATGATAGAGCTTGAGCCGGCCGGGATCGGCCAGGATCGCCTTCAGCCGCGGCGCCGCAAAGTCGCTGCGGGCGCCGAAGCGAACGAGATGCTCGTCGCCGTCGCCGTCGGCGATCTGGACGAGGCAGAGCCGGTCCCTGCCCGGCAGCAGCCCCATCGCCTCGGTGTCGACCGCGACCGGCCCCGGGGCGAGCACGCCGTCGGGCAGATCCTCCTCGTGCAGATAGACGCTCATGGTGCCCGCATAGGCGCAACCGCAGGCCCGCTCAATGCCTCGCGGGCGTCTCGAGTCGCTCGCGCCGCCGCCGTGCCCAGATGTTGAGCATCTCGACGACGGCGGAGAAGGCCATCGCCGAATAGATGTAGCCTTTGGGCACATGCGCGCCGAAGCCGTCGGCAATCAGCACGCATCCAATCATCAGCAGAAAGCCGAGCGCAAGCATCACCACCGTAGGATTGCGGGCGATGAAATTGGCCAGCGGCTCGGCCGCCAGCAGCATCAGCAGCACCGCGACGATGACCGCGATCACCATCACCGCGAGATGCTCGGCCATACCGACCGCGGTGAGGATCGAGTCGATCGAGAAGACGATATCGAGCAGCACGATCTGAACGATCGCAGCGCCGAAACCCAAAGTGGCCTGCTTGGTATCGAACAGATCGTGGTTGGGACTGGGATCGATATTGTGATGAATCTCCTTGGTCGCCTTCCACAACAGGAACAGGCCGCCGGCGATGAGGATCAGATCGCGCCACGAGAAAGCCGTCTCGAAACCCGGCTCGCCGTGGGCGCCGACGGGGCCGCTCACGCCGAGATCGAACACGGTCGCCGTCAATCCCACCAGCCACGCGATCGTCGACAGCAAGGCGAGCCGCATGCCGAGGGCCAATCCGATGCCGATCCGACGCGCGCGCTTCTGCTGGTGCGCAGGCAGCTTGTTCGACAGGATCGATATGAAGATCAGATTGTCGACGCCCAGCACCACCTCCATGACCACCAACGTGGCCAGCGCGGCCCAGGCCGAAGGTTCGGAAAGCAATGACAAAAGACCGTCCATTCGATGTCCCTCAGGTTGCGCTTGCGGGAGCGTCCAAGCCCGGTCTCCATGCACCAAGCGCCATGCCGCGGCCAGTGTCCGCGCGACGCGAAAACGGCCGAGGCAAAATCTCTCGCCGAACGGCTATTTTTCGGCTACAAGAGTCGATGGTGCGCCAATTTTCGTGCCAGGCCGTGTGCGCGTTCAGCCCAGCGCATGGGTTTTCTTTGGGATTTCTGGGCGCTTGAAAGTTTAAGACGGCATGGGGTTTGACAAAGGACGTCGCGGGGAGCGCGGCGGGCGCGGTAGAGACAAGCGCGACGGTTTCGCCGAAGACAATCAGGGCGGCGGATTTGGTGATCGCTTCGGCGGTGGCGGCGACCGCTTCGGCGGGGGCGGTGATCGCTTCGGCGGGGGCGGCGGCGGTTTCCGCGGCGGCGGCGACCGCTTTGGCGGCGGAGGCGGCGGCGGTTTCGGCGGTGCGCGCGGCGGCGGAATGCCGCCCCAGGTCGTCGGAGAAGGCAAGGGCGTCGTCAAATTCTTCAACGGACAGAAGGGGTTCGGCTTTATCGTCCGTGACGATGGCGGCGAGGATGTCTTCGTGCACATCTCCGCGGTCGAGCAGGCCGGCCTAACCGGGCTTGCCGAAGGACAGCCGCTCGAGTTCACGCTGGTCGATCGCGGCGGACGCATCTCGGCGACCGATCTCAAGATCGAAGGCGATCCGCTTCCGGTTCCCGAACGTGGCCCACGCGAGGGCGGCGCGGGCGGCGATCGCGGGCCGCAGCGCCAGCTGACCGGCGAGAAAGCCAGCGGCACGGTCAAGTTCTTCAATGCAATGAAGGGCTTCGGATTCATCAGCCGCGATGACGGCCAGCCCGATGCCTTCGTGCACATCTCGGCGGTCGAGCGTGCCGGCATGGTCAGCCTCAACGAGGGCGACCGGCTCGCATTCGAGCTCGAGGTCGACCGGCGCGGCAAGACGGCGGCGGTCAATTTGTCGCCGATCCAGTAGGTTTTCACCGCGAAGGAATGGGCCCGGCCGCGCCCGGCGCGCCGGGCTTTTTCTTGGCCTTTGCCCGCACGATGGGGAAGGCAGGCGAGTCAGGTTGCCAGCGCCCTCAAAGTCTCCACGCGGTCGGCCTCTTGCGCCGGCTTGTCGGTGCGGATTCGTGAGATCCGCGGGAAACGCATCGCCAGGCCGGATTTGTGGCGCTTGCTGAGGTGGATCGAATCGAAGGCGACTTCGAGCACTAATGTCTTCTCCACCTCGCGCACCGGTCCGAAGCGCTGGACGGTGTGGGTGCGCACGAACCGATCGAGCCACAGCAGTTCCTCGTCGGTAAATCCGAAATAGGCCTTGCCGACCGGAAGCAGCTCGCCTTCCTCGCTCCAGCAGCCGAAGGTGTAATCGGAATAATAGCTCGATCTCTTGCCGCTCCCGCGCGCGGCGTACATGAGCACGCAATCGGCGACCAAGGGGTCGCGCTTCCATTTGTACCACAGCCCGGCACGCCGGCCGGCGACATAGGGGCTGTCGCGGCGCTTGAGCATCACGCCTTCGATCGCGGCGTCGCGCGCACCGGCGCGGATTTCCTCCAGTTGCTCGAAACGCGAGGCGGCGATCAGCGCGGAAAGATCGAAACGCTCCGGATCGAGCGTTGCAACGAAGCTCTCGAGCCGCGCCCGCCGCTGGGTCCAGGGCAGAGCGCGCACATCCTCGCGTCCGTCGAGCAATATGTCGTAGAACCGGACAAAGGCGGGATAGTCGCCAAGCATCTTGGGCGAGACGGTCTTGCGGCCCAGCCGCTGCTGCAGCGCATTGAAGCTGGCCGCGGCGCCGCCATGTTCGTCCGCGCCTTGGAACGCACCCCTGACCAGCAATTCGCCGTCGACCGCTCCGTCGCGGTCGAAGCCCGAGGCGATCTCCGGAAAGCTGCGGCCAATATCGTCGCCGGCACGGCTGTAGACGCGCGTCTCGCCGCCGGCGCGGACGACCTGCACCCTGATTCCGTCCCATTTCCATTCGGCGGCATAATCGTCGAGCGAAAGCGCCTGCGCGTCGAGCGCATGCGCCAGCATGAAGGGCCGGAACACCGGCTTATCCTCGGTCGCCGGGCGGGCTGCCTTGCCCTCCGCCCATTCGAACAAGCGCGCATAAGGCGGATCGATGCCGTGCCACACCTCCTCGACCGCCTCGACATCGAGATCGAAGGCGTGCGCGAGCGCGAGCTTGGCGAGCCGGGCCGAGACCCCCATGCGCAATGCACCGGTCGCGAGCTTGAGCAAGGCATAACGTCCGCTGGCGTCGAGATGGTCGAGCATCGCCGCCAGCGCCGCGGGCGCCTCGGAACGCCCGAGGCCGGCGAGCCCCTCGACCACCGCGCCGATGCGCAGGCTGCCGTCGTCGACGTCGCTGGGCTCCCCCGCCTTCTTGGGCCACAGCAAGGAAACGGTCTCGGCGAGGTCGCCGACATAGTCCCAGCTCATGTAGAAGAGCGTCGGATCGACCCGTTCCTCGGTGATCGCCCGGACCGCTGCCGGCTTCACCGCCGGCAGGTGGATCTCGCCGGTGAGCGCCGCCATTGCATAGCCGCGGTCGGGATCGGGCGTGCGCTTCAGATAATCGCCGATCAGCTTCAGCTTTGCATTGCGCGACCGCGTATAGACCACGCCGTCGAGGAGCTTGGAGAATTCGCGCATGGGCAGTCAATGTCTCGCTCGCTATGCAGGATAGACCTGTTCCGTGGAGAAGCTCAACGCATGAGCATGCGCCGTCTCCTCCTCCTCTTCCTCCTCATCCTCGGCATCGGCATCCTGCTGTTCGGATATCGCGAGGCGACGTCCATGCCGCGCATACGCAGCGCCGAGATCGGGCTTGCGGACTGGCCGCGCGGCGCGGGCGCGGTCAAGGCGGTGCTTATGTCGGACATACATGTCGGGGGCCCCGACATGCCGCCCGAGAGGCTGCGCCGCATCGTCGGCCAGATCAACCGCCTGGCTCCGGACCTGGTGCTGATCGCCGGAGATTTCGTCAGCGACAAAAGGTCGGCGACACGGAAATATTCGATCCGTGAAGCGGTAGCGCCGCTGCGCGATCTTGCCGCGCACACAAAGGTGATTGCCGTTCTCGGCAATCATGATCACTGGCGAAACGCCCCGGCGATGCGCGCGCAGCTTGAAGCGCTCGGAGTCGTGGTCCTCGACAATCAGGTCGTCGAGGCAGGGCCTTTGGCGATCGGCGGCATAGACGATGATTTCACCGGCCATGCGGATAGCAATGGGACCGTCGCGGCATTGCGACGCCTGCATGGCGCGAAATTGCTGCTCAGCCACAGTCCCGATCCGTTCCACGATCTGCCGGACGACGTCGGGCTGATGCTCGCGGGGCATACGCATTGCGGCCAGATCGTGATGCCGCTGGTCGGCCCGCTCGCCACCTTCTCGCGCTTCGGGCCCAAATATCGCTGCGGCGTGATCCGCGAAGGCAGGAGAGTGCTGATCGTGACCGCGGGAATGGGCACCAGCATAGTTCCGCTGAGGATCGGCGCGCCGCCCGACCTCTGGTTGCTTCGGCTCAGCGGAGAGAATCGCGACTGAGGAAACAGCCTCTGGCCAGTCGGATCCAGAACGTACCGACACCCGCGGTGTTGAGGGGGTAGTCATATTTGGAGGTGTACATGCTTCGGGCGATCGGTTGCATTGTGCTGGTTCTGGCGCTGATCGGATTGCTCATCGTCGTCGGGGTATTCAAGGCGATCTTCTAGGACGAGCCCCCGTCAGGCCAGCCGCAGAGCGCCGATTGTCACGATCGCTCCGAACAGCAGGAACAGGCCGCCGATGGCGATCCTGGCCGCCTGCAACGGAACGACCTTCGCATAACGAGCACCAAGCAGCGCCGCCGGGATGTTGGCGGCGATCACACCCGCGGTGGCGCCGGCCGCGGCGAGCGCGAAGGAATCGAACCGTGCGGCAAGCGCCGCGGTGAGGAATTGGGTCTTGTCGCCCATTTCCGCGGCAAACAGGCAGATTGCCGCGACGAGAAAGGCCGGCATGCGCCCCGGCTTGACCGGCGCGGGCGGCCCGGCGCGCAGCAGGCCGGTCGCGCCGGCGAAGAGCAATGCCAGCGCGACCAGCAGCGCGCTCGCCCGAAGCGTGATCATGTCGTGGACGATCACGCCCCCGGCCGCGGCGATCAGCGCGCTCGCCAAGGCGGCGAGCGCCAGGCCTAGGATGATCGGGAGCGGACGGCGGTAGGCGATCGTCAGCGCCGCGACGAGCAGCTGCGTCTTGTCGCCGAATTCGGCAAGCGCAGCGGCGATGAACGTGGTGAGAAGCGCGTCCACCGAAGGGCGTCAGGCGCCGAGGCGCACCGACACCGAGGCGATCATGGCTTCGCTGACATGGTCGTCGACGCGATCGCAGCCGATCGCATCGTTGAGGCGGTCGAGATAGAGCGCGGTGGGACAGCTTGGGCTGCGTTTGGCGGCAACCTCGCCCATCGCGCGTTCGAGCGCCTCGGCGAGCCGGACGACGGGAACCAGCCCATGTTCGGCAGCCATAGTACGCAGCGCATGGATGGAATCGGCGAGTTCGCGGGCGGACGTCCGCTTGGGGAAGGACTGCATCCTGGCGAGCCGCTCGCACAGCTCGGCCCTGACCAGCATCATCGCATCCGGCTGCTCGCGCATCCCATGTCCCCCGTTGCCAAGGGAGAATGCGCCTCGATGGTTACGAAGCGGTTAAAAATCATCGAGCCGCGTTGGCGGCCGGCCCTCGCCAGGTTCGGCGCGGCCGCCCGCCTTGCTCGCCTTGACAGCAGCGGGCTGAGAGGGCAGAGGCACGCGGCATGGAAGCGGCGAAAACGCCGCTTTATTTTCGCCACCCCTTCATTCGAACGAGGCTGCCATGGCCAAGCCAGCAACCATCAAGATCAAGCTCGTCAGCTCGGCCGATACCGGCTTCTATTATGTGACGAAGAAAAATCCGCGGAACATCACCGAGAAGATGAGCTTTCGCAAATACGATCCGATCGCGCGCAAGCACGTCGAGTTCAAGGAAGCCAAGATCAAATAAGGCGGGCGCGGCATGTGCCCCCGCCCAACCGGCGGCCGCAGCGGCGGCTTTGCCGGACGAACTTGAGCCCTCAACTCTCCGTCCGGCGCCCGAGCGTGCGGATCCTGTGCGCCCTCGCCGCATTCCTTTCCTTGGCCACCTTCGCGCCGGCGCGGCTCATCCAGCCCGTGCCGTTCGTGCACCAGGCCTTGATCCGCTTCACACCGATCCCGCTCGATCGGGACGATCCGGGACGAACCCGGCTCGGCCGCCTCGTCTATCTCGGCGGCTGGGAGATGCGGAGCGACAATCCGCGCTTCGGCGGCATCTCGGCGCTTCATGTCGCGGACGGCGAGGCGCTCGGGCTGAGCGACAGCGGCTGGCTGATACGCTTCCCGCTGCCGGGCCGAAAGGCGGCGGTCGAGGGACGCATCACCGCCTTGGCCGACGGCCCCGGCTCGCGCGAAGTCAAGCGCGACCGTGACACCGAATCGATGGCGCTGTTCGGCGGCCGGGCGTGGATCGGCTTCGAGCGGCAGAACGCCGTCTGGCGCTATGCGGTCAAGGATTGGCGCAGCGACACCCATGCCAAGCCAAAAGGCATGGCCCGCTGGCCGAACAATAGCGGACCTGAAACCATCATTCGGCTTGCCGACGGCCGCTTCCTGGTCTTTTCGGAAGAGGCGCGGCGAGCCGGCGGGACGACCGACGTGTTGCTCTTCGAGGGCGATCCCGCGGTGCCGGGCACCCGTGCCGTCAGCTTCGGCTACCGTGCCCCGGCGGGCTATGACGCGACCGACGGCACGCTGCTTCCCGACGGCCGTCTGCTGCTCCTCAACCGTCGCTTCACCATCTGGGAAGGAGTCTCGGCCAAGCTGGTCGTCGCCGCCGCACCCGGCGCCCACCCGCCGGATGTGATCGCCGGCGAGGAGATCGCCGATCTTCGTTCGCCGATCAACGTTGACAATATGGAAGGCGTCAGCGTCACGCAGGAGGGCGGACGCACGATCGTCTGGATCGCGTCGGACGACAATTTCAACCCGATGCAGCGCAGCCTCCTGCTCAAATTCGCGCTGGAATGATCCTCCGAGGTTGAAGATTCACCGCCTGCCTATAAGCGGCGGCGGTCACGCGCCAGCCGCTATGCCCAGGAGCGGGACCGGAGCGGCGTACGCGACGGAAGCGACGTCATATTCCCCGGGCGAAGAGAATATCGGGTAGACACGATAGGGGAGCCAGTAAGCGGCGTTGTCGGCCTCGGTGAGCCAGGTGAACTGGATGAAGGCGGAATAGACGATCGCGCCCAAGACCAGCTGTCCGTTGCGCCCCCCTTTGCGGCCGAAGATCTGCGGCATCCGCGAGAATACGAACATCTGAAGGGGAATCAGGTAGAGCGCCAGCCGATCGACCGCTGCGGAGGCAGACGAAACCATCAGGATTCCGACGGTAGCGAGGGCGGCGAAGGAAAAGTTGCGCCAGAGCTTGCGCTGTTCCTCAGGCAGATCGAACCTCCTCTGCAGAAGGAGGAAAAGGAGCGCAGGCGGAAGGTTCATCACCGCACGAATCATGGCGCCTTGCGACTGATATTCGGCGTCGACATAGTTGGTGATCAGGAGATCCATCGAGCTCGAGACGAAGACGTAATAGAGCGCGGCCATCAGCATCAGGAGCAGCCCGACCGTGAGCAGCCGATTTTTCGACGCGGACAGCGCCACCAGGGGAAGAACGACGATCGCCGATTTGTGGAAGGCCAGGGCGCAAAGCACGTAAACGGAAAAGCGGAGAATCGACCTGCGTTCGAGACCCGCGAGGCCGGCGAGGACGAAGCCGATCGCAACCGCCTGGCGCGTGTAACCCATCGCGACGACGATGACGAGGTACGGAACGGCGATCAATATCGCGAGCCATGGATCGGGTTGCGCGCGCGCGAAGCGCAGCAATCCCCAGGTGAAGATCGCGGCACAGACGAGATTCACGAACCAGATTTCAAACCCGGCCGTCACCGCCAGCCAATTCACGAACGAATAGCCCGGATCGCCAAGCTTGATGGCCTCGCCGAGGCTCGAATAGCGAAGCAGGTCCAACATTTCTTCGTAGCTGCCCCAGTCGCCCCCGACCCGGTAGCGAAGCCCGATCATCAGCGCGACGAATATGCCCGCGATCAGCAGGAGGAAATTGCGGTCGGTTCCCGGGCGGCCGCGACGCCCATGCTCGAGAGTCCCCGCGGTGAAGATGGAAAAGAGAAGCCAATAAGGAAACAAATTCTCGTCGCTCCACCGACCCGCCGCTTTGCCGCTTGCGAGGCGCTATAGCGGCTGCCCCCGCCTGTCCAGCAGCGGCGCGAGCGATAAGCCCCCGGCCTGGTCCCCTCCCGCAAATCAGTTGTTTACCCAATTGGTCTAACCGTCTCCGGACACGACCAGCAGAGACCGCGACCCATGACAGACATGACGTTCAACAGCTTCTCAGACAGCCAGCCGCTCGAGGGGGTGCCTGCATCGTCGCGGCCCGATTTTGCCGGTGCTCCGCAGCATGGACCGATCGGCAAGGTCGTGCAGATCAGCGGTGGCGGCGCAAGCATCCAGATCGAAGGCAAGCGGCTGCGCGAGATAGCGATCGACCCCGATCCCAGCGTCGCGCTGTCAGGCCAGGTCGGCAGCCAGATCAAGCTCGAATTGGGCTCGAAATGGCTGCTCGCCAACGTCCGCACGCTGGTCATGAACGATGTCGACGGCGACATCGTGACCGCGGAGATCGACTTCCTCGGCGAAGGCGACGAAGATGAGCGCAGCGGCAAGCTCAACAATTTCAAGCGCGGCATCACCGGCTATCCGATCCCCGGCAATCTGGTCTATCCAGTCACCGGCAACGACCTCAAGCAGATGTTCGCCGCCGACGATCGCGCCCATATCGAAATCGGCACCATCTATCCCACCCGCGACGTGCGCGGCGCGCTTTATATCGACGCCTTGCTTGGCAAGCATTTCGCCCTGCTCGGATCGACCGGCACGGGCAAATCGACGGCTGCCGCGCTGATCATGCACCGGATCTGCGACATGTCCCCCGACGGCCATATCGTGATGATCGATCCGCACGGCGAATATTCGGCCGCTTTCAAGGGCAATGGCGAGCTGTTCAACGTCGACAATCTCGCCATGCCTTATTGGCTGATGAACTTCGACGAGCATTGCGAGGTGCTCATCACCACCACCGGCGCGGAAAGGCAGCAGGACAAGGACATCCTCGCCAAATGTCTGCTCCAGGCGCGCGGCAAGAACCGCATCGCCGAGGGGCTCGCCAAGTTGACGGTCGATTCGCCGGTGCCCTATCTGCTGTCGGACCTGACCAACGCGATCAGCAACGAAATGGGGCTGCTCAACAAGGCGACCGACACCGCGCCGTTCATGCGGCTCAAGACAAAGATCGAGGAACTGAAGGCCGACCCGCGATATAATTTCATGTTTTCGGGCATGCTCGTGGCGGACAGCATGTCGGCCTTCATCAGCAAGATCTTCCGCTTTCCGAGCAAGGGCAAGCCGATCTCGATCGTCGACGTTTCGGGCGTCCCGTCGGACATCACCTCGGTGGTGGTCGCGGTGCTCGCGCGTCTCGTGTTCGACTATGCCATCTGGTCGCGCAACGAAATCCAGCGGCCGGTGCTGCTGGTGTGCGAAGAGGCGCATCGCTACGTTCCGGCCGACGTCTTCTCGAGCGGTCAGGCGGTTCGCCAGATCCTCGAGCGAATCGCCAAGGAAGGACGCAAATACGGTATCGCATTGGGATTGATCACGCAGCGGCCTTCGGATCTCGCCGAAGGCGTGCTCTCGCAGTGCGGCACGATCATATCGATGCGTCTCAACAACGACCGCGACCAGCAATTCGTGAAGAGCGCGATGCCCGAAGGCGCGCGCGGTTTTCTCGATTCGATCCCGGCGTTGCGCAATCGCGAATGCATCATCTGCGGCGAGGGCGTTTCGATCCCCATCCGCGTCGCGTTCGACGACCTCGAACGCGATCGTCAGCCGGCCTCGGCCGACCCGCTCTTTTCCGAGCTCTGGCGCCAGACCGGCGATGAAGACGCTATGGTCACGCGCGTCGTCAGGCGCTGGCGCAGCCAGGGGCGCTGATCCTTCTCGTCGAGCGCGCGGCTTAGGCGCGCTTCCATCATGCCAAGTGGGAAGAGGCGGCCGCTGCGCGCTCAGCCGCGGCGGGAAATATGCTCGACGGCATCGGCCTTCGCCGCACGCGCCTCTTCAGCCGAGACTCCGGCGATCGGAACCGACAGCAGGTGGCGAAGCCTGGTACGAAAACCGGCCAGTTCCGGTCCGCTGAGACGCGCCTGGCTGGCGTAGCGCACCGACGAGGGATTGATCGCCAGCCCGTTCCTATGCAGCTCATAGTGAAGGTGGGGGCCGGTGGAGAGGCCGGTTGAGCCGACATAACCGATGACCTGGCCCTGGCGAACGAACTGACCGGGCTGCGCGACGATTCGGCTCATGTGCGAATAGGATGTCGCATAGCCGCCGGCGTGATTGATCATCACCTGGCGGCCATAGCCGCCGGCCCAGCCGGCGCGCGCGATGCGGCCATCGCTGGCGGCAAGAATCGGCGTGCCGTAGCCGGCGCGGAAATCGATGCCCTTGTGCATGCGCGTATAACCGAGGATCGGATGCATGCGCGAGCCGAAGTTGGAGGTCACGACGCCGGGCACGGGCCGCTGGAACATGCCGCTCGACTTGCCGACGCCCGATGCCTCGAACCATTGCGCCTTGCCGTCCTGCTGCCATTCGAGGAGCTGCAGGTCTTTGGCATGGGCGCGGTCGAGACCGGCGTAGAGCAAGCGGCCGGTTTCGGTCTCGCCCGTCGCGGCGCGGCGGTGCTCGATGATGACGTCGAAACGATCGTCCGGCGCGATCCGACCGACGTCGATCTGAGTGGCCAGCGCGCGGATGAAGGTCTCGACGGCATGCGCCGGAACGCCGGCGGCGCGCGCGGCACGATACAGGCTGGCCCCGACCCGCCCCTGAAGTCGCAACGGCGTGTTGTCGACCGCGATCGGCAGCTGGTTGAGCACCAGATGACCGCCGACACGCTGGATTTCGAGCTTGAGATCGAAGCGGGCGCGGAAGCTGAGCGCATCCAGCGGCCGCGCCACGTTCCTGCTCGTGCGCCGGCCCAGCGTCAGGCTGGCGGTCGTTCCCGGCGCGATGTCGGCGATCGGAACGACGTGTCCGACCAGGGCCGCGATCTGCGTGGCGTCTGCCGGACCGACGCCGGCGCGGCGGAGTGCATGGCTGAAGCCGTCGCCCGGACCGAGCGCGGCGAGACGTTCGACGGTGGGACGCTCGGGCGTATCGGACAATAGCTCGACCGCTTCCGTGGCGGCCATGCGGCGACCGGTGTCGGCGCCATAGGCGAGCGGCGCGATCGACAGCGAGCGCGCCTCTTCCCATTGCGCGTCAGCCATCGGTGCCGGCGACGCGCCGACGAAGGGCTGGATGCCGGGCGCGAAGGAATAAGCAGCGTAGCAAAGCGCGGCGCACAAGGCGAAGCCGCGGAACCATTCGAGCGAACCGATATTCTGACCGAGGTCGGTGATCAGCTGAATCTGGGCGAGGCGCCCCCGCCCCGCCGGTTTGGCATGAACGGCCGGGGGAGCAAGCGGCGCGCGCATCAGCGCTCCGTCGAATCTCAGGACGGCGGTTCCCGCGCCTGCACTCTTCCCGATGTCGTAGAATTGATACAAGCCGCGCCATCCCCCCTGCGGCCGTTTGGTCCGGCCCCGGAAAGATCAGGACTGTGGGGAAAGAGGGTTAATGTAAAGTATAGCCTGTTTTGGCGGGGCGGGTATTGCGGTGAGCCGTACCGACTCCCCGACGAGTCGTTTACCATCATGAGACCGCCTCGCGCCGTTGCGCTTGGCGGCCATCGTGCCAATCTAGGGGGCATGACGAGGCCGCTGGCCGCGATTCTCGGGCCGACCAACACCGGAAAGACCCATCTCGCCGTGGAGCGGATGTGCGGCCATTCCAGCGGAATGATCGGCTTCCCGCTGCGCCTCCTCGCGCGCGAAGTCTACGATCGCGTCGTCAAGATGAAGGGCGCCAGCCAGGTCGCGCTGATCACAGGCGAGGAAAAGATCCTGCCGCCCGACGCGCGGTGGTTCCTGTGCACCGCGGAATCGATGCCCATGGAACGCGACTTTGCCTTCGTCGCACTGGACGAGGCGCAGCTCGGAGCCGACCCCGAACGCGGCCACGTGTTCACCGACCGCATGCTCCATGCGCGCGGCCGTGAGGAAACCATGATCCTGGGTTCGGACAGCCTGGCGCCGATGGTGCGCGCCTTGCTGCCCAAGGCCGAGATCGTCGGGCGGCCGCGCTTCTCGACCCTGAGCTACGCCGGTCCGGCCAAGCTCTCGCGGCTGCCGCCGCGCTCGGCGATCGTCGCCTTTTCCGCCGAACAGGTCTATGCGGTCGCCGAGATGCTCCGGCGGACGCGCGGCGGCGCCGCCGTGGTCATGGGCGTGCTCAGTCCGCGCACGCGCAACGCCCAGGTTGCCATGTATCAGGCCGGCGACGTCGATTATCTGGTCGCGACCGACGCGATCGGCATGGGCCTCAACATGGACGTGAGCCACGTCGCTTTCGCGGGCCTGTCCAAATATGACGGCCGCCGCCGGCGGCGGCTGAGCGTCGCCGAAATGGCGCAGATCGCCGGCCGCGCCGGGCGCCACCAGCGCGACGGCACCTTCGGCGCGCTCACGCTGGAGGGAGAGCTTTCGAGCGCGTTCCGTACCGAGGAGATCGAAGCGATCGAGCAGCATCGCTTCCCGCCGCTCGACTTCCTCTACTGGCGCGAAGGCGATCCCGATTTCGCGACCATCGGCGCGCTGATCGCCTCGCTGGAAACGCGTCCCGACGAAGCCGGGCTGCGCGCGGCGCCCGAAGCGATCGACCTGGCCGTGCTGAAACGGCTGGCCGAAGACGGCGATGTGCGCGAACGCGCTGCCTCGCCCGAGCGGGTCGAGCGGCTGTGGGCCGCCTGCGGACTTCCCGATTTCCGCAAGACCGGCCCGGATCATCATGCGCGCCTGGTGGCGCGCATCTTCCTCCATCTGACCGAGGGCAATCGCCGCCTCCCGCACGGCTGGTACGCCGAGCAGCTGACGCGGCTCGACAATGTCCAGGGCGACATAGACGCGCTCGCCGATCGCATCGCGGGGGTTCGCACCTGGGCCTATATCGCCCATCGCCCCGATTGGCTGGTCGATCCGGAGGCGATGGCGGCACGGAGCCGGGCGGTCGAGGAGAAATTGTCCGACGCGCTGCACGAGCGGCTCACGCAGCGCTTCGTCGACCGGCGAACCTCGGTTCTGATGCGCGACCTCAAGGGCCAGGGCGCCGATTTCCCGGTGATCGTCGACGCCGAAGGCGAGGTCAGCGTCGGCACCTATGCGATCGGCCGGCTCGACGGCTTCCACTTCGAGGTCGACCCCGCCGCGCGCCACGCCGACCGCAAGCTGTTGCTCGCCGCCGCCGAACGGCGCCTGGGCGGCGAATATGAGCGCCGCGCCGCGGCGCTCGTTGCGGACGACGACAGCGCATTCGCGCTCGCCACCAAGCCGGGCACGCCGGTGACGGTGCAATGGCGCGGCCATGACGTCGCGCATCTCACCCCCGGCAAGAATTTGCTGTCGCCGCGGGTAAGGCTCAACGTGCGTCTCGAACGGCTGTCGGAGCGCGGGCGGGACGCGGTGGTCGCGAGGATCGAGCAGTGGCTGCGCGGCCAGAGCGAGCGCACGCTGGGACCGCTGCGCGCCGCCGGCAATGCCGCGCGCGATCCGACCACGCCGGCCGGCGTCCGCTCGATCCTCGCCATGGTGGTCGACGAAGGCGGCATCATCGCCCGCAGCGAGGTGGCAAAGCCGCTCGCCGGCCTGGACCGCGAGCAAAGGCGGCTGTTGTCCGGCCTCAAGATCCGGATCGGAGCCCTCGATCTGTTCATGCCCGATGTGCTCAAGCCGGAATCGGTCCGCTGGCGAACCGCGCTGCGCGCCGCAGCTGCTGGCCAGCCGATGCCCATGCTGCCGCCGCCATCCAGTGCGGTGATCCCCACGCCCGACGGCGCGGGACGAGCGCTGCTGGCGAGCCTCGGTTTCCGCCAGCTTGGACCGCAGATGCTCCGCGTCGACCTCGTCGAGCGCCTTGCCCGTCATGCGCACGAGGCGCGCGGCGGCAAGCAGGCGAAGGTCGTGGACGAAGCGCTGGCAACCTCGCTGGGCCTCCAGCGCGAAGCCATCGGCCGCCTGATGAAGGCGCTCGGCTTCCGGCCGACGACCGGCAACGCGGGCTGGATCTGGCGCGGGCGACGCCGCCACACCGAGGAGCGCGCACCCGATCCGTCGCACGCCTTCGCGGCGCTCGCCGGGCTTCGCCCCAATGGCTGAGGGCATGGTCGAGGGCGCCGGTCTCAGGCTCGACAAATTTCTCTGGTTCGCGCGCATCGTCAAGACGCGCCGGCTTGCCCAATCCTTGGCCGAACAGGGGCATCTTCGGATCGGCGGGAGGGTCGTCGATCGCGCCCATGCGCCGGTGCGAATCGGCGACGTGCTCAGCTTCGCGGTGCACGGCCGCGTCCGGTTGATAAGGGTGGAGGCGCTGCCCCGCAGGCGGGGCTCGGCCTCGGAAGCGCGATCCTTCTATTGCGACCTTTCGGGAGAGGCGTTGACGAGCGGCGCCGAGCCTGATTTAGACGACGCCGCCGAGGGAGAGCGCAATGACCTATGTCGTGACCGATAGCTGCATCCGCTGCAAATATATGGATTGCGTCGAGGTGTGTCCGGTCGACTGCTTCTACGAAGGCGAGAACATGCTGGTGATCAATCCCAGCGAATGTATCGACTGCGGCGTGTGCGAGCCCGAATGCCCCGCCGAGGCGATCGTGCCCGACACCGAAGCCGGCCAGGAGCAATGGCTGGAGCTCAACACCCGCTTCTCGGCCGAATGGCCGAATATCACGCGCAAGAAGGACAGTCCCGCGGACGCCGACGAGCATAAGGGCGAAACGGGCAAATATGAGAAATATTTCTTGGCCGATCCCGGCGAGGGCGATTAGGGCCGGGCCCCAGGCCCGCAAGCGGCGCAGCGCGGCACCCGATCCGAGCCCTTGATCGAAGAACCGGGGAACAAAGCCTAGTTTTTACAGGCCAACTATGCTATAGGCTGTGCACCGAAAGCGGGTGCCTGCGCATCCGCGCACTGGCGATCTATTAGAAACGTCGCAAAATCAGATGCCTGGAACGCGTCGAAGCAACGGATGCGGTTTTAGCATGCATTTTGCGGCTGTTCCCATGGGAAGGTCTTATACATGGCAGCGAAGGCGTTGAGCTTCGACGTTGGCGATTACGTTGTTTACCCGAAGCACGGCGTGGGCCGTGTGGTCGAACTCCAGAGCACCGACATCGCGGGCATGCAGCTGGAACTCTATGTGCTGCGCTTCGAGAAAGAGAAGATGACGCTTCGCGTTCCGACCAACAAGGCGGAAAGCGTCGGCATGCGCAAACTGTCGTCGGACAAGACGATGCAGGAAGCGCTCGCCACCCTGAAGGGCAAGCCCCGGATCAAGCGCACCATGTGGTCGCGCCGCGCGCAGGAATATGAGGCGAAGATCAATTCCGGCGATCTGGTGTCTATCGCGGAAGTGACGCGCGACCTGTTCCGCGCCGACGACCAGCCCGAGCAAAGCTATTCCGAGCGGCAGATCTTCGAAGCGGCGTCGAGCCGCCTCGCGCGCGAACTTGCCGCGATGGAGCAGGTGGACGAACCCAAGGCGTTGGAGAAGATCCTCGAGATTCTCAACAAGGCCGCAGCGATCCACAACAAGGACAAAGCCCAAGAGAAATAGGCTCGCTTCACACGTCGAGTCCGAAGGGCTGCGGGGCGACTCGCGGCCCTTTTTCATTGCCGGGCGCATCGCTGCCGCATCGAAAGCCGGTTTGGTTATCGCTCGTTAACCAAGCTGCGGCATAATCGTCGCGATGAACAGGATCGTCTTGGCCGTCTTGGCTCTCTGGATATCGTTTCCGGCTAGCGCCGCCGAACGCCGTTACACCGTCACCGACTTCGACCGGGTCCGAATCGAAGGCGCCTATCAAGTGTCGCTGGCGACCGGCCGAGCGTCGTCGGCGCGCGCCAGCGGAAGCCAAGAGGCGCTCGATCGGCTCCAGATCGACGTCGAGGGAATGACGCTGCGCATCCGCCCCAATCAATCAGCCTGGGGCGGCTATCCCGGCCGGCAGGACACCGGCCCGCTCCGCATCACCCTGACCACCCAATCGTTGCGCGCCGCGACCGTTCAGGGCGCAGGCACGCTCAATGTCGACAGGGCGGGCGGGCTCAGGCTCGACATCGCGCTGGCCGGAAGCGGCGCGATCGCCATTCCGAAGATCGAGGCCGACGCCCTGGCGGTCGCGCTGCTCGGGTCGGGGACGATTCAGCTCGGCGGCACCACCAAGACCGTACGGGCGCAGATCAGCGGCTCGGGGAATTTGCTCGCCGAAGGCCTGACCGCATCCGATGCCCAAGTGCTGGGCGATACGGCGGGAACGATCCGCTTGACGGTCAGCCGCAGCGCGAAGGTAACGGCGAGCGCAAGCGGCGACGTGGACGTGCTCGGCTCACCGGCCTGCACCGTCAAGGTCACCGGGACCGGCCGCGTGCGCTGCGGGCCGAACTGACCGAAGGGGTTCATTCCCTCTTGCCATCGGCATCGTCAGCGTGAAGGCGATGTCGACCTATGCGAAGACGCGATGCGCCCCTGCCGATTGCCCCTCACGGCTTTTGGAACAATCCCGCCGTCCTTGCCCTGCTGGTCCTAGCCACGGCAATTCCGCTGCTGCCGCTGCCGATACCGCCACTGACCGACCTTCCCGGGCATATGGCCCGTTACTATGTCGAATTGAACCTGCACACCTCTCCCTATCTGCAGCGCTATTTCGACTTCCATTGGGCCCTGATCGGCAATCTCGGAGTCGACCTCCTCATCATTCCGATGGCGAAGCTGTTCGGGCTGGATATCGGCCTGAAGCTGATCGTCATCGCCATTCCGATCCTGCTCGCGACGGGATTCCTATGGACGGCGCACGAGCTGCACGGACGGATTCCGCCAACCGCGCTTTTCGCGCTCCCGCTCACCTATCATTTTGCGTTCCAATATGGCTTCCTGAACTTTTCGCTTTCCGCTGCGCTCTGCTTTCTCGCTTTTGCGCTCTGGCTGCGCCTGGAACGCGCCGGCCGTCTCCGCCTGCGTGCCGCGCTGTTCGTTCCCATCGCCGCGCTGATCTGGACGGCCCACGTCTATGGCTGGGGCATGCTCGGCGTGCTCGTCTATGCGACCGAGGTCGTGCGCATGCGACACCAGGGCCGCGCCTGGCTGAAATCGCTCGCCATCGGCGCGGTGCATACCCTTCCGCTTTGCCTGCCTTTCCTGCTCATGATCCTGTGGCGGAGCGGCGATGTCCGAGGTTTCACCGGGGATTGGCAATGGCAAGCGAAGGGGATGTGGCCGATCAGCATCTTGCGCGAGCGATGGCAGGATTGGGACATCGTCGGCGCGATGCTGCTGTGGCTGCTCGTCCTCGCGGCGCTCTTGGGCTTCGGCCTGCGCATGCGGGCGAATATGCGGCTCGCCGTCCTCCTCCTGGCCTTGCTCTATGCCGCGATGCCACGCGTCCTGATCGGCTCCGGCTTCGCCGACATGCGGCTGGCGGCCTTCGTCGCAGCGGCCGGGATCCTCGGCATCCGGTGCGACGGCTCGTCGTCGAGCGGGTTTTCCAAGGCCGTTGCCGCGGCCGCGCTCGTCTTCTTCGCCGGCCGCATCGCCGTCACGACTGGCGACTTCGCGGCCATATCGCGCAAATGGCACGAGCAGTTGGCGGCGCTTCCCTCGATCGAGCGCGGCAGCCGGGTGCTTCTGCTCGCCCGGATTCCCTGTCGAGACCAATGGGGCAATGACCGTCTCGATCATGTCGGCAGCCTGGTGTTGCCGCGTCGGGAGGCGTTCTCGAACAGCCAGTGGGCGCTGGCCGGAGCGCAGCTCTTGCAGGTGAAATATCGGGCAGGGGCGCCGTTCGTGGTCGACCCGTCGCATTTCGCTCGGCCAAATCGATGCGGCGACGGCCAGGCACGAATCAGGCTCGCCGCCTCGGTTGCACCCCGCGCCTTCGATTATCTCTGGCTGGTCGATGCGCCGGCCGCCGAATGGCCTCATGACCCGAGGCTGATTGCCGTGTGGCACGACAAGCGGGGCATCTTGTACCGCGTCGCACGCTAGGCCGGCCGACCCGCGTAGAGCAGCGGGAATCGCATTCGCGTCGCCCCATCTTCCGGTCGAAACGGCTTCCCCTCTTCAGGGAAAAGTTGACGAGAATTTTACCATGAGCGGCTAGGCGATTCTCTCCGAGCTCGCCGAACATCCGGTCGGTCACGAGGGGGGTACGCGTGAACGTAATGAATCTGGAAAGCCCGCTGCGCGAAGTGGGTGCCGCTCCCAAAAGCCGCATCAGTCAGGACCGCTGGGGATCATTGCTGCTGGGCGCGGTGCTCTTGTCGACATTCGCGCATCGGATGTTCCTGCTTCTGAGCACGGAGTTTCCGATCAACGATGGGGGATTGTTCTACGGCTTCGTCCGTCAGCTCGCGCCAATATTTCCCGGGTTGCCAGACACCGTCAGCTATAATGGCCTGGAGCTTCCCTTCGCCTATCCGCCACTGTCCTTCTGGCTCGTCGCCCTGGCGAGTCGGCTGGGCGCAGACACGCTGGCGATCTTCCACGCCGCGCCGATCCTCATGAACCTGGCTTACGTGTCCCTGTTCGCGCTCGTCCTGCGGCGCAGCGGCGCGGCACCCATGTTCGTCGCCCTGGCGATGCTGTTTTTCTGCTCCCTGCCGTCGAGCTTCGAATGGCTCGTCATGGGCGGCGGGCTTCCCCGCGGGCTGGGTTCGCTGTTCCTGATGGCGACGCTTATCGCTGTCGGAACGCCGGATGGCAAAGAGCGCCGCCCGCTTTCCACCCTTCGCATGATCGTTACCGGCCTATTCGTGGCGGGGGCCATACTTTCCCATCTCGAGTGGGGACTGAATGCCGCCGTCGCCGTGATTCTCAGCCGGGCCATGGGAAGCCCCGATGCCAAGGATTTCGTCCGCGGTCTGATGATCGCCGGAATGACGGCGCTCATGCTGATCTCCCCTTGGTTGTATTTCGTCTACGCCGCGCACGGTCTGGCGCCGTTCATGGCCGCGGGAGCCAGTGGCCAATTCACGAACCTTGTTTCGATCGACGGCGTTCTGGCGGTTCTGAGCTGGGGCCTGGTCAATCCGATGATACCCATCGGCCTGGTCTTGATATTGTCCCGCAAGCAATATTTCTGGCCGGCCTTTTTCGTCCTCTGCTTGTTGCTGACGCCTCGGCATTCCGCAACGCCGACGGCGATGCCCTTGGCCATCTTCGCGGCGAACGGCGCCATGTGGCTCTTTTCCACTCTGCTGCAGCCGCGGCGAAGCAATGGGATCGCCTGGGCCTTGATGCTGGTCCTCATCGGCGTGGTCACGATCCCGCGCTTCAAGGCCGACTTCGTGGCCCGAGGCGACACCTCGCATGCGCTCCGGGCCCCGCAACTCGATGCCATGCAATGGGTCGCCCGCAACCATAAGGGCGAGACCTTCATCGTCCTGGAAAGATATGGCTGGTGGAGCGCCAGCAGCGCGGAGTGGTTTCCGGTTCTCACCGGCGCACGGAGCACCAATACGGTTCAGGGCCGGGAATGGATCAGCGGATCGTACCAGAAGTTCTACGACGACGATATTCAGCTGAAGATCGCCGTTATTCGACGATTGAACGCTGAGGGTCACGGCGCATCCGCGCGCGCGGAGCCGAAGCCATCCTGCGGCGAAATCAGGGATCGGCTTGCCGTCTTCGAACGTCCCCGGTTCCTTTGGGCGGAGGTGGCGCAAGAATGCCTTCCCCCAACCCAGTTCAAACCGGTATATCGAAACAGCGCCGTGACCATCTACGCGCTGATGCCTGGCGCGCTTCGAAATCGGCACGCCGAGAGCCGGTAGGATTGCGCACCGGCTCGTTCGCTTAGCGAAACACCCATTGCCGGTTGAGCAGGAAGGTGACGGCCGGGGTGACGAACAGCATCGTGACGACCGGCCACCAGGTCGGGCCCCGCAGCAATCCGGTCAGCACCCACACGAACAGGCTGTTCAGCCCCAGGCTCACCAGCGACACCAGGAAGAAACGACTGGTGGTGCCGAGCACATCGTCGCGCCGCCCATGGCCCCTGAAACTCCACCGGCTGTGCAGAACATAGCCGCTCACCATCGCCACGACATAGCCGAGGAAATTGGCCACCAGCGGCGCGACGCCGAAATATGTGGCCGGCACCCAATAAGCGACCGCACCCAGCGCCGTCACCAGCCCACCGGTGATGGCAAAGCGCGTGATCTGCCCAAACATATGCGTCGCCGTCCGGCCCATCCGCCCTTTTCTTCATCTTGCCCTTTGCGGCCTCGCGAGTAATGCCGGCTGTCGCGGTTGCAAAGCGGCAATGGGAAGCGGGAAAATGGGAAGCGGGAACATCGCCGATACATTCGCCCGCCATTGGCGCCGTTGGGTCGTCGTCCTCTGGGCCGCCATCGCGATCTATTGCCTCCAGTATCGCTGGCAGATGATCCAGGCCTTCGCCCTGCAGGACACGGACGACAATATGCGGATGATGCAGGTCCGCGCCCTGCTCGCAGGCCAGCGCTGGTTCGATCTCAGGCAATATCGGCTCGATCCGCCGTTCGGCGCGAACATCCATTGGTCGCGTCTGGTCGATCTTCCGATGGCCGGCATCATCATTGCGCTGCGTTCCCTGGTCGGCGGGCCGCTCGCCGAGAAGATCGCCGTTTCACTGGCGCCGATGCTGCCGATGGCCGTCGCAATGGGCGCCATCGCGCTGATCGCGCGCCGGCTGATCGCACCCAATGCCTATCTGCTCGCCATCGCCTTCCTGCTGTGCGCCCATTCCACCTTCTACATGTGGATGCCGCTGAGGATCGATCATCATGGCTGGCAGCTCGCCTTCCTGAGCCTGGTCGCGGCCGGGATCGCCGACCGCCGGCCGGTCCGCGGCGGCTTGTTCATCGGCCTGGCCTCGGCCCTCTCGCTGGCAATCGGCCTCGAGATGCTGCCGCTGCTCGCCGGCGCCGGCGCGATCGTCGGGCTGAGGTGGATCCACGACCGCGCCGAAACCGGAAGATTGATCGCTTATGGCATCACGCTGTCGGGCGGCACCGCGTTCAGTTATCTGCTCTTCGCTTCCTACGCCAACCAGGCGCCGGTCTGCGACGCGCTGTCGCCGGTCTGGTTGTCGACGATGACGATGGCAGGCGCGCTATGCGTGCTGCTCGCGGCGGTCGGGCCCGAGCAGCGCCATTGGCGGCTTGCGCTGGGCATCGCCGCCGGCGCGATCCTCGCCGGGGCCTTCGCCTGGGCCTGGCCGCATTGCCTGGGCCGGCTCGAGGGCGTTTCGCCCGAAGCGCAGCGGCTCTGGCTCAGCCATGTCCGCGAGGCGAGACCCGTCTACAGGCAGGCGGGGGACGTGATCGTGTCGTTCGTCGCGCTGCCGGTCATCGCGATCCCCGGCTATGCTTTCCTGCTCTGGCATCATCGCCGCGACCGCGCGCGGCTGATCCCCTGGGCTTCGCTCGCCGTGCTCTCGATCGGCGCCACCGCCATCCTGCTTTGGCAGACCCGCGTCGGGCCGGCCGCGGAGCTGCTGGCGGTGCCGGGCGCGACGGGCTCGGCCTGGCTGCTGCTGGGGGCGATCCTGCGCAGCCGCCATGCCCTGGTGCGCGTGCTCGGAACGGTCGGCGGCTTTCTGCTCATCTCAGGCATCGCGGTCCAGTTCGCCACGAGCTATATGGTCAAGGGCGATACCAGCGAACGGACCAAGCGCATCAATCGCGCCAACCGGCTCTGTCCTTCGCTCGCGGCGCTCCACCCGATCGCGCTGCTTCCCCGCGGCTATGTCCTGACCATGGTCGATCTCAGTCCACGGCTGATCACCGTGACGCATCACGACGCGGTAACGGGACCCTATCACCGCAACTACGCGGCGATCGTCGATGTGATCGAGACCTTCCTGGGCACCGCCGACCATGCGCATCACATGATCGAGCGGCGCGGCATCGACTATGTGCTGATCTGTCCGAACTTTTCCGAATCGACCAATTACGAGGTTCAGTCGCCGAACGGCTTCTACGTGCAATTGCTCAACGACAAGGCACCGCCCTGGCTGCAGCCCATTCCCCTGCCCGCCCACTCGCCCCTGAAGATGTGGAAGGTGATCAGAAGCGGAAGCTGACCGCGACTGCGTCGATGGCGAGCTGGAACGCGGGCGCGGCGAGCATCACAACCCGACCGGCGCAGCCAGGCCGGCGCGGGCATGCGCGGCAACCAAGGTGTTGCGCAGCAACACCGCGATCGTCATCGGGCCCACGCCGCCCGGCACCGGCGTAATCGCGCCCGCGACCTGCTTGGCCGCCTCGAAGTCGACGTCGCCGACAAGGCGGCTCTTGCCTTCTTCGGTCGCAATCCGGTTGATGCCGACGTCGATGACGGCCGCCCCCGGCTTGATCCAATCGCCCTTGACCATCTGCGCGCGGCCGACCGCGGCGACGACGATGTCTCCGCGCCGGACGACGGCGGGAAGGTCGCGCGTGCGGCTGTGGGCGATGGTGACGGTGCAATTCTCCTTGAGCAGCAGCTGCGCCATCGGCTTGCCGACGATGTTCGACCGACCGACGACGACAGCCTCGAGGCCGGACAGGTCACCGAGCCGGTCCTTCAGCAGCATCAGCGACCCGAGCGGCGTGCACGGCACGAGCGACTGCTCGCCGACCGCCAGCTTGCCCGCGTTGACGACATGAAAGCCGTCGACATCCTTGGCCGGATCGATCGCGGCCAGCACCGCTTTCTCCTCGATCTGCGGCGGCAGCGGCAATTGGACCAGGATCCCATCGACGGCCTCGTCGCGATTGAGGCGGTCGACGAGCGCCAGCAGCTCGGCTTCGCTGGTCTTATCGGCGAGACGATGCTCGAAGCTCTCCATGCCCGCGGCGAGTGTCGCCTTCTGCTTCGAGCCGACGTAGATCTGGCTTGCCGGATCGTCGCCGACCAGCACCACCGCCAGGCCCGGCTTGCGTCCGGCGGCGGCGGCGAAAGCGGGAACCGCCCCAGCTATGCGCTCGCGCAACCCGGCGGCGAACGCCTTTCCGTCGATAATGTCAGCCGCCATAGATCAGTTGCACTTGCAGGCCGTTGAGCAGGATGCGCACGACGGCGATGAGCAGCAGGACGACCAGCGGCGAGAAATCGAGCCCGCCGAAATCGGGCAGCACGCGACGGATCGGCCGGTAGAGCGGCTCGGTGATGCGGTCGAGGGCATTGAGGAAGGTCCGGACGAAATCATTGGACGTATTGATGACGTTGAAGGCGACCAGCCAGCTCAAGATCGCCTGTGCGATAATGAGGTAGGTGATCACCTGGAGCAGGAGATCGATCACCTGGAATATCGATTGCAGCAACATTTCTCTCCCGCGAGATCGGCCGCATTTAGGCGAGCGGCAGCGCCCGGGCAATGGGCCCTAGCGCGTAGCGCCAGGCTGCCAGAGAATGTCCCCGCCCTCGCCGTTGGCGATTGCCCGCGCGAGCACGAACAGATGATCGGACAGGCGGTTGAGATAGGCGATCGCCTGCGGATTGAGGCAGATGCCCTGCGTGCCCGCCGCCACCGCGCCACGCTCGGCGCGCCGCACGATCGTCCGGGCGAGATGGACATGCGCGCTGCCGGCGCCGCCGCCCGGCAGAATGAAGCTGCGCAGCGGCTCGAGCGCTTCGTTCATCGCATCGATCTCGCGCTCGAGACGCGTCACCTGGCCGCGGGTGACGCGCAAATTGCCGCCGTCGGCGCTGAAATCCTCGCCAGGGGTGGCCAGGTCGGCGCCGAGATCGAACAGCTCGTTCTGAATTCGTCCGAGCATCGCACGATGCCTTTCGTCGGCGACATGGAGCAGCGCTACCCCCAGCGCGCTATTGGCCTCGTCGACATCGCCGATGGCCGCCATGCGCGGCGCGGCCTTGGACACGCGCGAGCCGTCGACCAGGCCGGTTTCGCCGGCATCCCCGGTGCGGGTGTAGATTTTGGTAAGCCTGACCAGAAGCTCAGTGCCTCGACGCGCCGGCGACAAACAGGAACAGAATGACGAAGATGATCGCCACCGCCTGCAGCATGACCCGCTTGCGCATCAGATCCTGCGAGCGCTGGCCGGTGACGTCCTTGCCTTGCGCCATGCCGACCACGCCCTTGATCAGCACAAAAAGCGTCGCCAGCGCGAACAGGACGACGAGGATCAGGAGAAAGACCGACATGGCACCCATCTAGGATCTTTCGATGCGGAATTCAGCAGGCAATTTGCCGGATCGAAGATTGTCCGCGAGCGCCGCGGGATCGGCACCCGAAGCGCGCAGCGCGGCGAGACTCGGCGCGCTGCTGCGTTTGGCGAGGCGCTTGCCGTCCGTATCGGTGAGCAGATCATGATGATGATAATCGGGCGTCGGCAAATCGAGCAGCGCCTGCAGCAGCCGGTGGATGTGCGTCGCGGCGAAAAGATCGCGGCCGCGCACGACGTCGGTCACGCCCTGCGCCGCGTCGTCGATAGTGACCGCGAGATGGTAACTGGTCGGCGCATCCTTGCGCGCCAGCACCACATCGCCGAACGTCTCCGGCTCCGCCGCAACCTCGCGGCCATGATCGCGCCAGCGGAGCGGCCCGGCGCGCGCGCTGGCCCGTGCCATGTCCAGGCGCCAGGCATGCGGCTCGCGCGCCATCCGATCCTCGCGCTCGCGCGCGCCCAACCGGCGGCAAACGCCGGGATAGCGCGGCCCATCGGGGCCGGCGTGCGGCGCGGCGGCGCTCGCCGCAATCTCGGCGGCGATCGCCGCACGCGTGCAGAAGCAGGGATAGACCAGATCGGCCGCCTTCAACCGATCGAGCGCCGCCTCGTAGGACGGCAGCCGCTGCGATTGCAGCACGATATCGCCGTCCCAGCCAAGCCCGAGCCAGGCAAGATCGTCGACGATGCCGGCGATATGCTCCGGCCGCGCCCGGCCGGGATCGATATCCTCGATCCTGAGCAGGAAGGCGCCGCCGCGGCGCCGCGCGAAATCGAATGCGCGCAGCGCCGAATAAGCGTGTCCCAAATGCAACCGTCCGGTCGGGCTCGGCGCGAAGCGACTGACGATCCGGTCTTTTGACGCCGCGGGCTCTTGACCGGGACTCGCGATTGCTGTTGTCATGACGCCGTCACGCTTGGCGGGGACAAGCGCGATCGAACAAGGGGAAGAAGGCCCGGGGCGCTCTCCCACGTTCTGAGTGCGACAGGCCGGGGGCGCGCGTTTCGGGGGACTTTGTTCTCCAGGAAACGGAAGGTCTGCGCCGCTGCATGTATCATCCCGACCTCATTAGGCATCCCGACAGCTGCCCGGCGTTGGTGCTCAACGCCGACTACACGCCGCTGAGCTATTATCCGCTCAGCCTGTGGCCCTGGCAAACCGCGGTCAAGGCGGTGTTCCTCGAGCGCGTCGACATCGTCGCCAATTATGCGCGCGCGGTGCACAGCCCCACGCGGACCATGCAATTGCCCTCGGTGATCGCGCTTCGGCAATATGTCCGCCCCTCGGAATATCCGGCCTTCACGCGATTCAACCTGTTCCTGCGCGACAAGTTCGAATGCCAATATTGCGGCGACCATCGCGAGTTGACGTTCGACCATGTCATCCCGCGCGCCCGCGGCGGCCGCACGACCTGGGAGAATGTCGCCACCGCCTGTGCGCCGTGCAATCTCAGGAAAGGCGGCCGCTCCCCCGACGAGGCCCATATGCGCCTCACCCGGCGACCGATCCGCCCGACCAGCTGGCATCTCCAGGAACATGGCCGTCGCTTCCCGCCCAATTATCTGCACGAAAGCTGGCGCGACTATCTCTACTGGGACGTCGAGCTGGAGGCCTGACCGCCGCTGCCACCGACTCGCTATGCCTTGCGTCCCCGGGTCGGCGCGTGGAAGTCCGGCTCCTTACCGCGCACCCAGCTCAGGAACCGAGCAATCTCCGGATGCGCGCGCAGGGCATCGGCCGATACATAGGCGCGCGCCAATTCCGTGTTCGAAAGCGCGGCGTGGATCGCGCGATGGCAGATCGGGTGGACCGGCGCCGTTTCGCGTCCGCCGCGGCTCTTTGGCAGGACATGGTGCCATTCGGTCCGGCTCCCGAGCGGACGCCCGCAAAGGAAGCAGGCCTCGCTCACCGCCGCAGCCAGTGGCGCCCCATGAACCATCCCAATACTGCGATCCCGACCACCACGCAGAAGATGACCACGCCCCAGAACGACCAGGGGCTGTGCGCATAGGGGATTCCCTCGACGTTCATCCCGAGCAGGCCGGTGATGAAGGTCAAAGGAAGAAAGATGAACGCGACGATCGAGATATAAAGCGCGCGCTGATCGACCTGTTCGGCGCGCATGTCGGTCAGCTGCTCGTGGAGCAAGGCGGCGCGTTCGCGCACCGCTTCCAATTCCTCGGCCATGCGTGCGAACCGATCGGCGGCTTCGCGGATATGAAGCCGGTCGTCCTCGGCCAGCCAGTCGAGATCGAGCGAGGCCAGCGTGCCGAGCGCATCCCGGTCCGGCGCGACGAAGCGGCGATAGGTGATGGCCTGCGCGCGAATGCGGGCGATCGTCGAGCGCATCCGGTAGATCTGGTGATCCTCGAGCTCGGATTCGCAATCGTCGAGCTGGTCGCCGAGTGCCGCCACCTCGGGATCGAGCTCGACGCTGATCTCGCGCGCGAAGGCGGCCACGAGATCGCCCGGATCGACGATCTTGCCGGCCCCCATCTGGGCGATCACGGCATCGCTGGCCACCAGCGGATAGCGGCTCACCGAATTGATCTTGCCGCGCCGCACCCACATGCGGACCGAGACCAGTTCGTCGCCGCTTTCCGCGGGCACCTTGCCCCGGCCGCGCAGATTGATCAGCGCGCCCTCGCCGATACGATCGCAGCGCGGCCGCGTCTCCGTGGCGATGAGCGCGCTTGCGGCAATTTCGGGGACGTCGCCCTCGCCGATCAGCGCCGCGACGTCGACATCTTCGAGGCTGCTGACGTGAAGCCAGACGAATCCCGGTCCGCGATAGGCATGGGCTTCTTCGGCGCTCAATTGGCGCACCGGACCGTCGCCGGCGACGATTGCGGTGCATCCCATGCTAAAGAATGATGCGATTAGATTGAATCGCATCCTCCTTTAGAGACATTTGTTGTCGCAGGATTTTTGGCGAAAAACCGGTTCCCACTTTTTCGCATCCTGCGCTAGACGATGTCGGCGATGAAGGCGCGCACCGCCGGCCCGATATCGGGCCGCTCGAGCGCAAGGGCGATATTGGCGGTGACGAAGCCGGTCTTGTCGCCGCAGTCGTAGCGCACCGCATCGACGGTCACCGCGTGAAACGGCTGGTTCCCGATCAGCTGCGCCATCGCATCGGTGAGCTGTATCTCGCCGCCTGCGCCGCGCCGCTGATCGCCGAGAACGGTCATCACCTCCGGCTGGAGAATATAGCGGCCCACCACGCCCAGGGTCGACGGCGCCTCCTCGGGGCTCGGCTTTTCGACCAGGCCGCGCACCTCGGTCAGCACGCCGTCGCTCGCGCCCGGCGTGATGATGCCGTAGCTGGCGGTCTTGTCGCGCGCCACCTGCTGGGCGCAGACGATGTTGCCGCCCACCTTTGCATAGGCATCGACCATCTGCCTGAGGCAGCCCGGCCGGCCCCACATCAGATCGTCCGGGAGCAGCACCGCGAACGGTTCGTCGCCGACGATATCGCGCGCGCACCATACCGCATGGCCGAGGCCTAGCGGTTCCTGCTGACGCACCGACGCGATCGCGCCGGCCGTCGCGCGCGCGGCCGCGATCGGCTGCAGCGACTTGCCGCGGCCCGTCATCACCGTTTCCAGCTCGAAGGCGATGTCGAAATGGTCCTCGAGCGCGCCCTTGCCGCGCCCGGTGACGAAGATCATCTGCTCGATGCCCGCCTCGCGCGCTTCCTCGACCGCATATTGGATCAGCGGCTTGTCGACGATGGTGAGCATTTCCTTGGGGATCGATTTGGTCGCCGGAAGGAAACGGGTGCCGAGGCCGGCGACCGGAAACACTGCCTTGCGTACGGCTTTCATTCTTTCTCCAGATCGGATGGGGACTTTGGAACGTCAGCCGGGCGGCGGCAGATCGAAGCGATCGTCCTTGCGCTCCTCGCTGCGGGTGATGAGCTCGTTGACGCGTTCGGGCCGGGCGATCGGCGGCGGATCGAGGAGCTGGTCGGCGGTCGGCGCCTTGGCCGCCAATGCCGGCGTGGCCGGCATCTTCTGGCCTTCCGCGACGCGAAGCTTCTGCTGCGATCCGCAACCGCCAAGCGCCAACAGAAGCGCAAGCGCAAAGCCGGTGTCTCGGATCGCCCGATTCATGATCGGCGCTCTAGAGTATTGGACACAAACGTACAATCGGCTTCGCTTGCCCGCCGTCCTTCGTGCTTCTATCGCTCCACCGCACCCATCCCCCGGAACGGACCGACATGCAGCGCGCGCTTCTCCCTTTCTCGTCCCTGTTGCTCGTCGCGGGGCTGGCCGGATGCGGCCAGCCGCATTCGGCCGAGCCGGCCGGCAACCGGACCGCTGCGGCGCCAACGCCGGCAAAGCCTGCTCGGGCCGACGACCAGGACGCCGGGCATCTCGACCGCAGCCATGCCGGAAGCGCCGCGCCGTCATCCTCGTTTCGGGACCCCGATGGCGAAAGCGTCTCGCTCGCCGATTTCCGTGGCCGGCCGCTGCTGCTCAACCTGTGGGCGACCTGGTGCGCCCCGTGCATCGCCGAAATGCCGACGCTGGACGCGCTGAGCGCGCGTGAAAAGGGCCGTCTCCAGGTGCTCGCGGTCAGCCAGGACCTGCAAGGCGCGAGCAAGGTCGATGCCTTTTTCACCAAATATGGCTTCGCGAACCTGGCCCCCTACGTCGATGCCGAAGCGGCCCTGACCAGCGCAGCGCAGGCCGATACCCTTCCGACCACCATCCTTTACGATGCCCAGGGCAAGGAAGTGTGGCGGATCACCGGCAAGGAAGATTGGAACGGCGCCCGGGCCGCCGCGCTGGTGCGCGAGGCTGAAGGCGGCCGAATAGTGTACCGGAGTTTGGACCTTAATCCCTCAGCAGCTCGTTGATGCCGGTCTTCGACCTGGTCTGCGCATCGACGCGCTTGACGATCACCGCGCAGGCGAGCGCCGGGCCGCCCGCCCGCTTCGCCGGCAAGGTGCCGGGCACGACGACCGAATAGGCCGGGACGCGGCCAATGAAGATCTCGCCGCTGTCGCGGTCGACGATCTTGGTCGATGCGCCCAGGAAGACGCCCATCGACAGCACCGCGCCCTGCTCGACGACGACGCCTTCGGCCACTTCCGAGCGCGCGCCGACAAAGACATTGTCCTCGATGACGACCGGTCCAGCCTGGAGCGGTTCGAGGACGCCGCCGATGCCCGCGCCGCCGGAGATATGCACGTCGCGGCCGATCTGCGCGCAGCTGCCGACCGTCGCCCAGGTGTCGATCATGCTGTTTTCGCCGACATAGGCGCCGATGTTGACGAAGCTCGGCATCAGCACCGCGCCCTTGCCGATGAACGCGCCGCGGCGAACGACCGCGCCCGGAACGGCGCGAAATCCGGCGTCGGCGAAACGCTGCGCGTCCCAGCCGACGAACTTCGAGGGGACCTTGTCCCACCAGACGCCGCCGCCGGGCGCACCCGCGATCAGCTCCATCGGGTTCAGCCGAAAGCTGAGCAGCACCGCCTTCTTGAGCCACTGGTTGACCTGCCAGCCGTCGGCGCGCTTCTCAGCCACCCTGAGCGCGCCGGAGTCGAGCGCGGCAAGCGCGGCATCCACGGCGCTACGCACCTCGCCGCCGCTGGCGCCGTCGATCGACGCGCGCCCTTCCCATGCCTCTTCGATCGTCTCACGCAACGTTTCGCTCATTGATCCTCATCCGCCAAAATGTCGGTCAGCCACGCGCCGATATCCTCAACGCGATAGTCGATAAAGGACGGATTGGCCCCGTGGCCGCCCCGTTCCGATCCATTGTCGATCCATACCGTGGTCATTCCCAGCGCCTTGGCCGGCTCGAGGTTGCGCGCCATATCCTCGGCAAACAGCGCCCGGTGCGGATCGATGGCGAAACGCTCGCACATCGCCGCATAGGGCCTCGGATCGGGCTTGGGCACATAGTCCATCGCATGAATGTCTTGGATACCGTCGAACAAATGGGTGAGGCCGAGCTTGTCCAGCACGCGGGCCGCATAAGGCGCATCGCCGTTGGTGAAAACGAATTTGCGGCCCGGGAGCCGCCCGATCGCCTCGGCGATACCGGCGTCGGCCGAGATGCGCGCCAGATCGATATCATGGACATAGGCAAGGAATTCGTGCGGGTCCACGCCATTCGCTTCCATGAGCCCGGCGAGCGTCGTCCCATGGCTATGGAAATAGGCCTTCTGCACGCGCCTCGCCTCGACCGAATCGCAGCCCAGGAATGCCGCAATGAAGGCCGTCATCCGCTCGTCGATCAGGCCGAAAAGATTGGCCGATGCGGGATACAGACTGTTGTCGAGATCGAAGATCCAGCAATCGAGATGGTTGAGCCCGGCACGCATCGTCCCCGCTTAACCCGCAGCGTCCGCCTCAGCAAAGAGAAAGCATGGACATTATACAAGTTCATGATAATACGCACTTTTTACAGAGTTCTCATGCCGGCGACACGGATCAGAAAATCATTGCTGCTGTCCGCTTGCGCGGCGGCGGCGGCGATGCTTGGCGGATGCGGCGGTGGCGGCGGCCATCCCGAGCCGATGCCGATCGCGCCGGCCTTGCCGCCCGTCCCGCCGCCTCCACCGCCGGCGGCGCCACCCCCGCCGCCGCCAACGAATTACGACGATGCCGAATACCAGCGTTCGAACGGCGCCAACGCGCATGACGCTTTGGCGGCCTATCAGGCAGGCGCCAGCGGCGAGGGCATCAAGCTCGCGATCCTCGACACCGGCATAAACCCCAATCTGGCGGAATTCGCAGGCCGCATCGATCCGGCGAGCGGCGACGTCGCCGCCAATCGCGGCGTCGTCGACAATGAAGGCCATGGCACCGCGGTGGCGGGCGTCGCCGCCGCCGGCCGCAACGGCAGCCAGATCCTCGGCGTCGCCTTCGACGCCACCATATTGTCGCTCAACACGTCCAATCCCAACGACTGCGGCGGCGACAACGGCTGTACGCATAGCGACACCGCCATCGCCAGGGCGGTGGATATCGCACGGACCAATGGCGCGAAGGTCATCAACCTGTCGCTGGGCAGCGACGGAGTGGGAACGGACGTGCTTTCGGCGATCAACCGCGCGACCCAGGCAGGAATCGTGATCGTCGTTGCCGCCGGCAATGATTCGGCCGCCGATCCGGACGGCTTCGCGCTCGACATCAGCCGGCAATCGGGCAACGGACTGGTGATCATCGCCGGAGCGATGGATGCTTCCCGCACCCTCGCCAGCTTTTCCAACAAGGCCGGCAGCGGCGCCGCTTATTATCTGACCGCGCTGGGCGCCAACGTTCGCACCTTCGACCAGACCGGAACCGCCTATCTCTATTCGGGCACCTCCTTTTCCGCGCCGGTGATCAGCGGCGCCGCGGCATTGCTGGCGAGCGCCTTCCCCAACCTTACGGGGGCGCAGATCGTCGACCTGCTGCTGACCACCGCCGACGATGCCGGCGCGGCCGGCCGCGACGCGATCTATGGCAACGGCATCCTCAACATCGCGCGCGCCTTCGCCCCCCGGGGCCAGACGACGCTGGCCGGCACGTCGACACCGGTCTCCACCGACGACAACGGTACCGCGTCGGGGCCGATGGGGCAGATCCCGCACGCCATGGCACGGGCGATCATCCTCGACGGCTATGCGCGCGCCTATGCCCTCGACCTGGCGGCGACGATCGCACCCGCGCCCCAGGAACGCCCGCTCGAACAGGCGCTGCGCGGCGATCTGCACACCGTTTCGGCGGCCGTCGGCGGGACGGCGGTGTCGATCACCGTCGATCGGCGCCTGCCCGGCGAGGCCCGCGCCGACAACTCGCAAATGGGCCTCAGCTATCAGGACGGCCGCAACGCGACGCTCGTCGCGGGCCTCGCGCTGAGCAGGGTCACCGGCACGACCGCGGCCGCCTTCGGCTTCTCGGTCGGCGGCAAGGCGCTGCAACAAAGGCTCGCCGGCCAGGCGGGCAATGGCTTTCTGGTCGCGCGCGATCCGATGAGCCGCGCCGGCTTCGACAGTGACCGCAACGTCAGCATCGGCCTCCGCCACGATCTCGGACCGGTGGCGATGACCGTCACCAGCGAGCGCGGCAAGGTCCATGATCCGATATTGCGGCGCGGCATCGACGCGCCCGGCTATGCGATCGGCACGATCGCCTTCGATCGGCGGCTGGGGCCAGTGAATCTCACGGTCGGCGCTGCGCGCCTGGCGGAGGAAGACACCCTGCTCGGCGGCCGTTTCAGCCAAGCCTTCTGGACCGGCGGCGCCATCAGCCATTTTCTCGACGGCAGCGCCGCGTTCGATCTCGGCGGCGGCTGGGGCGCGTCCGCGAGCTACCGTCGCGGCTGGACGCGCGTATCCGGATCGGGCGCCCTGGTCGGCAGCGGCGCGCTCGCGAGCGACGCCTTCGCCGTGGATCTTTCGAAACGTGGTGCCTTCGTCGGCGACGACCGGTTGGAGCTGCGCCTGATGCAGCCGTTGCGGATCCGGTCGGGCGGCTTTCGCATGTCGCTGCCGACCTCCTATGATTATGCGACCGGCACCGCCGGCTTCGAATCCAGCCTGTTCAGCCTCGCGCCGGGCGGCCGCGAGATCGACCTCGAGGCCGCTTATGCCGTCGCATTGTTCGGCGGAAGCCTGAGCCTCAACAGTTATTTGCGCCGTCAGCCGGGCAATGTCGCGGACGCGGCCGACGACATCGGCGGCGCCCTCCGCTTCGCCGTACGCTTCTAGGGTGATTTCTAGTCAGATGGAATCATCTGACGACTCGGAAATCACGGTAAACAAAGGGAAATAGACTCCATCCCGGTTCAATCAAACCGGGATGGAGTCTAATCGCGATAGCGCGTCGCGACCCGGTCGCGCGACGTATTCTCGGTGAGCCTGGCCTCCGCGGCGACATAGGCATCCCAATCCTTGATGTCGGGCAGCGAGGGGATGCACACCGGGTCGAGCGACGCCGCCGCATGCAGCGATGCCGCCACCAGATCATCCGCCTGCATCACCCGTTCGGGCGGGAATTGCGCCACCGATCCGCCGACCAGCGCATGGAAACCGGTCGCGATCGCGCCGGGGATCAGCAATTGCACATAGACGCCGGATCCCCGCGCTTCGGCCTGCATATGGCGGGTGAGCGCCACGACGAAACTCTTCGACGCGCCGTAGCCGGCATTGCCGAGCATCTGCCGGAATGCCGTGCCCGAGGCGACGTTGATGATCGCGCCTTTGCCTGCACGCGTCATGCGATACATGGCCGCGTGGGACAGCCGCGCCAGCGCGACGACGTTCACGCGCAGCATCGCGTCGAGCGCTGCAAAGTCCAGGTCGGCGACGGGACCCTTAGTCGGAAAAGCGGCATTGTTGACGACGAGGTCGATCGGATCGCCGTCGCGGATGCGGCGTTCGAGCATGCCGGCGCCGTCGTCGCCGCCCAGGTCCGC
This sequence comes from Allosphingosinicella sp., assembly GCA_035248285.1. Classification (GTDB taxonomy): domain Bacteria; phylum Pseudomonadota; class Alphaproteobacteria; order Sphingomonadales; family Sphingomonadaceae; genus Allosphingosinicella. Next base: position 45,267 of record DATFHP010000168.1, read on the forward strand.
AGCGATGATCTCGGTGCCTATGCCGTATCGGGAGGCAAGATCGTCGCCGATCGCCTGCAAGCGATCCGCACGCCGCGCGGTCAGGATCAGGTCATGGCCGCTCGCGGCGAGCTGCTGGGCATAGCAGCGCCCGATGCCCGCGGACGCCCCCGTGATGAATGCGGTCGGCATGACGCTCCGTTACACGGACTTCCCTTGCCGGCAACAGTCGTTTCGGCACCGTCGGCCACGCCGGTTGCGCATCGAATGGGCCGTATCGAAATGCTTTCGATCGGATCCAATGGTTGATAGCATCGGCGCATGATCCGCGAATCTCTCCTTGTCCTGCCGTCCCGACGCTGGATGGACGACATCGAGCGGATCGGCCTGTCGCTGTTCCTATATGCGCTCGTATTCTCGATCGGCCTCGCCTCGCTGCTCGCGGGGCCGCTCATCGTCCACCCGAATTCCGCCCTCGCCCATGAAGCGTTTGCTCATCTGCAGCGCGGTTCAACGACAATAGGGCCGGATGCCATCGCCGCGCTGGGGCTGGTGGGTGTCGCGGTGTTGTTGAAGCCGCTCCTTGTCGTGGCGGCGATATCGAGCATCGAGATGCTCGTGCTTCGCCGCATTCCGGACCGCAAGGAGTTCCTTTTGCTCTGGCTCACCCAAAGCATGTTCCTGAGCATTGTCACGGCGACCGTCATGATCGTGCAACGGGCCGATTTTCTACCCCCGCCTCTGCTGAGCAGGGATATCAAGACGCTTGCACCGCTCACGCTCGAAGCGGTGCCGCTATTCGGCTTGATGCTGCTGCTCTCCGAGCTGCTCTATTATTGGTGGCATCGGGCACAGCATTCCATTCCGTGGCTGTGGAAATTCCACGCCGTCCACCACAGCCACGAACTCGACAATCTGCACAATGTCGTGCATCCGGTGGACCGGATCGGCGTGATGCTGACCGTGAATATTCCCGTCGCTCTGATCGTCGGCGTTTCGGGCGAAGAGCTTTATCTGCTGGCCGCGTTCATCGCCATCAGCGACCTATTCGTGCATACCAGCTTGCCGATCCATCTCGGCCCGTTCCGGCTTTTGTTTACCGACAATCGCTACCATTTCGTGCATCACAGCCGCCGCCCAGAGGATTACAATTGCAATTTTGCGGCGCGGCTGCCGATCTACGACAGGCTGTTCGGAACCTACCGCGCGCCCCGCGGCACGGCGCTCCCGGTGACGGGGCTGGCGGACAAGCTGCCGCCGGCGTCGCTTCTTCACTATTTTACCGCGCGCCTCGCCGCCCGCGATCAGGCGGGGACAAGATCGGAGCCGGACGTTCCTTGACCGCCGATCTGCGCAATTACCGCCGGCGCTGGCCGAGATGCTTTTCCCAGCGCGCCATTTCCCATGACCTCACCAGCGTGTCGGCCCGCTGCTTCAAAGCCGGACGGCTCGCCAGCGCGTCATAGTCATAGACGCCGGGCACGTCGCTGAAACGCACGCTGCGGTCCTGCACCTTTAGCACGGTCCATCGCCGGGACGCATCCACCGCTCCTACGAAAGTGGGTCGATCGAGCGTGCCGATATATTCGAGGACGGGCCGGTCGCGGCGCGCGGTCTCGCGGGCCTGCCTGGCGCCCAGCAGCCGAAGCAGCAGCGGCCGGAAATCCTGCAACCCCCGCGGCGAGGAATCGGCGATCCCGGGGACGTTGATCACCAGCGGAATGTGGGTCTGCTGCCGATTGAGCATGTGGCCGTGACCGAGAAAGCCGTCGTCGAACAGCGATTCGCCATGATCGGCGGTGACGAGGATGATGCTGTTGTCGTAGACGCCGAGCGCCTTCAGCCTGGCGACGAGCATTCCGATCTGGCCGTCGGCTTGCGCCACCGCGTTCCAATAGGTCGCGGCGACCCAGTCGCGCGTGTCGATGCCGATTTTTTCGCGCGGTATCGGGCGGCCCGGCAGAATCTGCTCCATTCCGGGGTGATAATAAGGGAAATGCGCCGACTGCAGGTTGAAATAGAGGAAGACGGGCCGGGTCCAGGCGTCCGGCCGGCCGAAGGTGCGATCGAATTCGCGGAGCAATATCTTGCCGTCGACCAGAAGGCTGCCTTTGGCGGCAAAGCCGAACGCGCGGTCGGCCGCCAGCGTTTCTCCGTCCCGAAACACGTCGGCCGAGGCGCGCATGCCCACGACTTCGGAAATGTCGCCGAAGCTTTCCGGCTGGCCGGAGAAGACTCCGATTCTGTAGCCGTTGGCCTTGAGGTCGCGAAACAGCGAAGGCCCGCCCGCGCGCGGCTCGAGCTGGCCCGAGAACAGGCTTTTCAAGCTTTCCGTGGTGAAGCCGACATGGCTGTAGGCGGCCGGAAAGGCCGATCCGGCGCCGGCGATGGCATCGATGTTGGGCGTGACCGGATGGCCGCGGAAACGACGGCCGACGGCATCGAAGCGCGTGCTTTCCAGCACGACGATGACGAGATTCTTCGGGTGAGCGGGCAGCTTTGCCGAGACGGGCAGGAGCGCGTTGTTGATCGATGGTCCGCCAGTCTTGAAATCGCCGCCGAGTCCGTCCTCGTCCAGTCCGTTGCCGGGGATGTCGAGCGCATAGGGATAGCGGCTCGCGTCGAACGGATAAGGGTCCTGCGGCTTCGAATAGAGTCCGTAGCCGTCGCCATCGAAGTCGGTCAGCTTGTCGAGCGCGGCATTGATCAGGAGATAGCTGTTGAACCGGGAGAGCGACGCGCGGACCTCGCCGCGTGCGTTCCCGATGTAGATGGCGGCGGCAAGCAACAGGGTCGCGAGCGCAAACCAGAACGGCCGGATGCGAAGGCCTACCCGGTCCTCGGCGGCCGATCGTGCCGCCGTCGTCCCGGCACGCCGCCCGCCCCGCCGAACGCGGCGGAAGTAGCGCAGCGCAAGGAAATAGCCGGCAAGGCCGGCCACCAGCCCGCCGGCGGCGAGCGCACCGTCGCTCATGACGAAAAGCAGCGCGTCGATCAGACTCCCTCCGGCCAGATTTCGAACCAGCTGCAGGCTGATGGCGTCGCTGAAGTAACTCAGGATCTCATATTCCGCGGCCAGCAGCGCGACATAGAGCCCGGGAACGAGGAGGGTGAAATTGATGCAGAACAGATCCTGTGCGCCGAGACGCCTGTGGATCGCGCGCGTGGCCGCGAACACGATGGTCATCAACCAGGCCTGACAGGACAAGATGACAAGCCCGAAGCCGACGATCGGGCCGATCCCGGCCAGCGCCTGCGACTGGCCGAACCCGCCGCCGATGATGCCATATTTGCGCTCCACCAGCGCAAGCTCGATGCAAAGCGTCAGAGCAGTGACACCGCCGATCAGGGCAGCGTCACGTGCGGCGGGAGACGGCGATCGGAAAGCCTGGCGGGACAGGCCGACAGACTTCATCGAGGACGGCTTCGCCGACAGCCCAAATGGTTGGGAACAGACGGACAGGCCGTGCCCGCGGCGGTCGCGCGAATATCGGAAATCTCTCCCACGGCAGGACCTTAGGTGCCGGCCGCGAAACGAGCAACACCG
>DATFHP010000169.1:0-3012 GCA_035248285.1 Allosphingosinicella sp.
ACGGGAGAGTCCGCAGAAACGTCGTAGACGTGCAAAGCGGCAACCCCCGCTTCGATCATCGCGAGGGTGACCTCAATCTCTTGAACGCGGGCCTGTCCCTCATCCTTTATCACGACGGATCGCCCGTTGCTAACTTAAATACATAATTGCCCCATCTCGCGCGCCCGGTTCAAGCTCCGGCCGTGGCGCTCGGGCGCAGGGCTCGATCGGCACGAAGGTGACGCCGTCGCACAGCCTGGCGGCGCAACGCAGCGGCGCGTGTCAGCGGCGCTCCACCGCGCACGCGACGGCATCCTTGCGCCGATCGGCGCGTCGCCGCTCGTGCCCGCGCCACCGTTGCGGGATTCCGTCCAATATCTTTGCGCCGCCCATGAACACCGCGCCGGTGCAGGCGAGGAAGAGCATGTCACCGCCCAGGCCCGGATAAGCGGAAACATAGTGAAATCCGCGCGTCGTAGCGCCGAGGGCGAGCGCATAGATGACCGCATAGGCCTCCCAGCGGGAGCGGATGACGAGCAGGCGAGCGATGCGCTTGAGCATGGGCAATCACTAGCAAGAAACGGGCCAATCGCGCAAAACCGCCCTTTACGAAGGTTAAATGTTAAGCGCCTGTAAACCATTCCGACGCCCCATTGCGGCGGCATCGTGAAGACCGGTCCGCATCGCGCCGCGACGATCGCCCAACCGGCGCCGGCCGCAGATCGCGCTATTCCGCCGCGACCGCATTGCCAGTGCGGGTGGCGTCGCCGATCGCGTCGGACAATTGCTGCAGCGTGAAGGGCTTGGCGAGCACCTGAACATCCTCGGGCCGGCGCGCGATCGAGCCGGTCTCCGCATAGCCGGTGATGATGATGCATGGCACACCGGGGCGCAGCGCGCGCGCGGAATTGATCACATCGGTTCCGGATACCAATGGCATGGCATAGTCGCTGATGATCAGATCGAAATCCTGCGGCGCCTCTTCCAGCAGCGACAGCAGCGAAGGGCCGTCGACCGCCTCGACCACTTCGTGACCGAGATCCTCGAGCAGCGCCACCGTCGTGGCGCGGACTCCGCCATGATCGTCGGCGAGAAGTATCTTGAGCGGCGTCTGCGAAGCCACCGGCGAAGGGCGATTTATCGACCGCGGTGCCGCGGCGGCGGCCGTCGCGGGCGCGCGCGGCAGCCATATCTCGACCCTGGTGCCGGCGCCGACGGCGCTCTGGATCCGCATCGTTCCGCCCGACTGCTGAGCAAATCCGTAGACCATGCTGAGGCCGAGACCGGTCCCCTTGCCGACGTCCTTGGTGGTGAAGAACGGCTCCATCACCTGCTCGAGAATCTCGGGCGGGATGCCGCAGCCCTTGTCCGCCACCGAGAGGACGACATAGTCGCCGGTGGGCAGCCCGAGCTCATCCTCGAAGCGCACCTCGCGGTTTTCGCCGGACACGAGGATCGCCCCTCCGTCCGGCATCGCGTCGCGCGCGTTGATGATCAGGTTCATCAGAGCCAGCTCGAGCTGGGTTTCGTCGGCGAACGCCCGCCACAGGCTTTGGTCATGACGCCATTCGAGCTGAACCAGGCCGCCCAGCGTATGCGCGAGGAGATCGCGGACGGTGGTGGAAAGCTTGGCGATCTCGATCGGTCCCGGCTCGAGCTTCTGCCGGCGCGCGAACGCGAGCAACCGGTTGACCAGCTCCGAACCCTGCTCTGCGGCGTGCCGCGTCATGGTGACGATGCGGCACTGCTCCTCGTTCAGCGGCAGCTTGCGTTCGATCAGCCCTAGCCCCCCCAGCACCGCGGCCAGCAGATTGTTGAAATCGTGCGCGATGCCGCCCGTCAGCTTGCCGATCGCGTCCATCTTGCGCGCCTGGATCAGCTGGCTTTCGAGATTCTTCTGCTCGGTGATGTCGAGCAACGTCCCCGCGAACTGATCGGACGCCCCGTCGCTGCCCACCAGCAGTACGGCCTGATCGAGGAAATGCTTATATTCGCCATCGGCGCAATGCCACCGATATTCGATCGCAAAGCCGCCGGAGCTTCGCCGCGTAGCCAGGGCCGCGAGCACGCGCGCACGGTCCTCGGGATGCACCCGCTCCTGCCACAAATCGGGATGCGCCTGAACCTCCTCGAAGGGGAATCCCGTCAATGCGGTGAAATTGCCGGTCACGAACTGGGGAACGCGCGGCGCGGCGTCGACTGGTTCGAGATAGAGGATGATCGGCAGCGATCGGATGATCGCCGCCTGCCTTTGCTCGGCGCGGCGCAGCTCCTGCTCGGCATGCAGCCGCTCGGCGTTGGCACGGATCGTCGCATCGAGCAGCTGCTGCTCCTGGCTCGCCTTGCGCTGGATCTCCCGCCGCATGGTGTACAGATCGACGAACACGTTCACCTTCGAGCGCAGGATCAGCGGATCGACAGGTTTGAACACGTAATCGACCGCGCCCATCGAATAGCCGCGGATCAGATGCTCGGTCTCCTTGTTGACCGCGGACAGGAAGACGATCGGTATCCGCTTGGTCTGCTCGCGGCTGCGGATAAGCTGGGCGGTCTCGTAACCGTCCATGCCAGGCATATAGACGTCCAGCAGGATGACCGCATATTCATCCTTGAGCAGAAACCGGAGCGCCTCTTCGCCCGACGTCGCCACCACGACGTCGGCAACCTCCTCGATGACGGTACGGATCGCGAGCAGGTTGCGCTCGTCGTCGTCGACCACCAGCACCCGCGCCCGCTCAAGCGGGGGCACCTCAAGCCCCGGCAGCATTGCGTCGCCCGGCGGCATCGCGGCCTTGACGCCCTTTCTGACCTTCCGCTCCAGGGTCACATCATTCCGCCGCCGCCTGGGTCGCCTGTACCCGGCCGGCGCGCTGCTCGTCTTGCGCGCCGCTTCGTTCGCGCCCGCGGCCGATCCACACCCGAAGCAAGGCCAGCAGCAGCTCGATGTCGACCGGCTTGGCGATATAATCGGATGCGCCGGCATCGAGGCATTTCTGCCTGTCGCCTTTCATCGCTTTCGCGGTCACCGCGATC
>DATFHP010000170.1:0-4036 GCA_035248285.1 Allosphingosinicella sp.
CCGTAGCACATTGGGAAGGATTGGTTCGGGAGCCGCCAGGCCCCTGATGGAGACAAGGCCGCGAAGCGGCCGCCGGCTCCATCAGGGGAAGCCATGGTCGGCCAGCAGATCTCTAAAGTGAGGTTGTCGAGACAACACTTTGGAGGCCGACCGACCATGACCAAGCTCATCTCTACGCCTGCTGGCGCCGCGCTGGTAGCTATCGATATCTCTAAGAACCGGCAGGAGGTGCTCATCGAGCGCCCGGAGGGCGGCCGACGCCGACGTCTGACGGTGATGGCCACCAAGGTGGACTATGACGGACTGGTCGAGCAGCTCACCGCCATAGGCCGACCTGTCGTGGTCGGGTTCGAGGCGACCGGCAATTATCATCGCACGCTCGCGCATCGGCTGCTGAGCGCAGGATTCGAGTTGCGGCTCGTCTCGTCGGTCGCCTTGGCGCGAACGCGCGAAGCGCTCCACAACGGCTGGGACAAGAACGACCCGAAAGATGCCCAGGTCATCCTGCATATGCTGCGGATCGGTGCGACCCAGCGCTATGTCGATCCGCTCGCCGCCGGTATCAACGACTTGCAGGAGCTGTCGAAAACGCATGAGGTCATTTCCATGGCCAAGACGCAGACCTGGCATCGCATCCTGACCCACTATCTGCCGCTCTACTTCCCCGAGATCGCTCATTTTGCCGGCAACAGCCGATCGGACTGGTTCCTGGCGCTTATCGAGCGCTTCCCGACACCTGGCAGCATCACCGTCCTTGACCGGGAGGCCTTTGCTGCTGCCGCCTGGCCGCTCATCGGTCGTAAGGTTTCCAAGGCACGCCTCATCAACGATATCTATGAAACGGCGTGCTCGTCCGTTGCGCTGCCCGTGCCGGAGGACTCGATCGCCGTCACCATGTTTCGCATGATCATCGCGCAGGGACGCAGCCTCATCCAGCAGCGCGGTGAGATCGAGCAACTCGCCCATGCCAGGCTGGCCGAGCACATCGACTACCAGCTGTTGCGCAAGATTCCCGGTATCGGTCCGATCAACGCGCTCACCATTCTCGCCGAAGCTGGCGACCTGCGCCGCTTCAGCCATCATCGCCAGTTTCTTAAATTCTGCGGTCTCGACCTCGCGACCTGCCAGTCAGGTATGTTCCGGGGCCGCACGAAGCTATCCAAATACGGCAATGCCCGCCTGCGCCGTACCTTCTGGATGGCTGCACAGATCGCCGCGCGTCAGCGCGACAACAGCTTCCGCGACAAGCTCGGACGATATGTCGCCGGGCACGCGGATGATGCCGACCGTCGCCGCAAGGCGATGACGGCGCTCACCGCCAAGATGGCGCGCGTGGCTCACGCCGTCATCAAGACGGGGACAGAGTACCGGCCGTTCCTCGAACGGCCGGATGCCAGGTGGAAGGACCCCTCTCTGCGCTGCCGTGAGGGCGTGAAAGCGACCCTGTAGATAATGTTCGGGCCTTCCACCTGGGTGCGTATCTCGTCTTAAGGATGGTGAGGACCACGGTCGCTCCGGCACCGATGGATCCTGTGTTTGCTATGGCAGAGAGCGATCCCGTTGACGGTGGAAGCCATCTGGCTCACAGTGAATGCAGCGCCGATACCAGTCGGCGCATAGAGATCTGCTGGCCAAACCCCGCCGCTGCCTCCCGACATAGGACGTTGTCGCTGACGATCATCTTTGGCGCGCCGCGCTCGGCGATGAGATCCCCCAGTTCTCGCGCCACCCTTGCCCGAGATCGACGTGTCGAGCACCGCCCGCAAGCACTCACGCGTTACATCGTCGACGATGTTCAGGATGCGGAACCGGCGACCGGTGGCGAGTTGATCGTGGACGAAGTCCAGGCTCCAGCGCTGGTTGGGAAGCGCCAGCACCGGAGCCGGCGCCCGCGCGCCTACGGCGCGCCTTCTGCCCCGCCGCCGCCGAACCGTCAGGCCCTCCTCACGGTAGAGCCGTTGGGTCTTCTTGCGGTTGATCATAATGCCGTCCCGGCGAAGCAGGATATGCAGGCGTCGATAGCCGAACCGCCGGCGCTGTTGCGCCAACTCGCGCAAACGCGACCGCAGGTCGCCATCATCCGCACGACATGAACGATACCGCATGCTCTTGCGATCCGCTGAAATCACCCGGCACGCCCGTCGCTCGCTCATCCCCAACGTCATCTGGAGATGCGCGACCGCCTCGCGCTGCGCAGCGGGCGTCACCACTTTTTTGCCAACAGGTCTTTCAACCCCGCATTGTCCAACATCGTGTCCGCGAGCAACCGCTTGAGTCTGGCGTTCTCCTCCTCCAGTGCCCGCAGCCGCTTCGCATCGGACACCTCCAAACCACCATATTTGGCCTTCCACGCATAATAGGTCGCGCTCGACACCCCGTGCTTGCGACATAAATCCGTCACCACCGCACCGGCCTCGGCCTCCTTCAAAATGCCGATAATCTGCTCTTCCGAAAACTGCTTCCGTTTCATTCCGTCCGTCCCTTCGTTGGGTCGGACTCTAGCGCCAACTGGACGAAAAATCGGGGGTCACGTCAGTCCGGCCGCCGACGCCAATCCTCCGCCAAGGCTGATTGCCAAGAACTGGGGGCAAGCAAGAATCGAAGTGAGCGAAAGAGGCTGGCTGGCCGTTGTCGCTTCAGAACCCGCATCCGCCGATCCGTCTGGCGCATGGTCAACGGCAGGCAATGCTGGACTTTCCCGCTCGTCTGGACGCGGGCGTTCGCGGATGCCCAAGGCAATAAACAGCAGTACAACGCCGGCTCCGACCCCCGAAGCGAGCGACGCGGTCCGCCAGCCATAAGCCTCGATCAGATAGCCGATAATCGGTGGCAGCAGCAGCCCGCCGCCCGAATAGCCGAGCTGCGACAACGTCATGGCGCGTCCCCGCTGCGCGATGAACCAGCGCGCCACCAGCAGGGGCGCGGTAAGTGTTCCAGTGCCCTTGACCGCAAACGGCAGCACCAGCGCGTAGATGCCCACTGCGATCCATAGAGAAGTGGACAGCGAGAGCATCGTATAACCCGTCATGAAGGCCACGCTTGAAACGACCATGATCGTTCGCGCAGCTACCAGGTCAAGCACCCGGCCGAGGAAGGGCGAAAGCAGCGCCACACCAACGTTTAGGATAATGAGGCCGCTGTTGGCATCGGCCCGAGGCAGCCCGTATTCTTCTGCCACAGGCACTACGAACAGCCCGTAAATGCTGTAGGTCACCCCCATGACCAGCGTGTAAATGACCATCGTGGCTGCGACGACACGCCAGCCATAGTACCAGGTCGCTGAGGGCGACTCTATCCGGCTAACGATATCGGAGGATAACGGCATGGCGAATCCGATCTTTACCGTGCCCCGCGCACGAGGCGGCCCGGCCGCTCACCGGTGTCGCGATCGCGCTTAATGATCGGTCGTCCATTCACGAGAGTTGCGACGTAGCCTTGCGAACGCTGGCGCAGTCGCCGCCCGCCCTCGGGCAGGTCGTATGTGGCGGATGGACGCTCGAATGTGAGCTTGTCGTAGTCGATGACGTTGATGTCGGCCTTGAGGCCGGGAGCAATGCGCCCGCGATCTCCTAAGCCCAGGGCGGCCGCAGGCTCACGGGTCAGGGAGGATACCGCCTTCTCAACCGGAATCCGTCCGGATGCCCGATCGCGCGTCCAGTAGCTTAGCAGATGGGTCGGCTGGCTGGAATCGCAAAGGATGCCCAGGTGAGCGCCGCCGTCCGCAAGACCCATCACGGTATTGGGATGCGCCATCATTGTGGCGCATGCATCGAGCGAGCCTTCCACGTAGTTCGACGAATGCTGGGCGATGACTGCTTGACCTTCATCCTCGAGCAAGAGGTCGTAGAGCTGTTCCATCGGGCTGACGCCTCGCGCCGCCGCCATTGCCGGAACGAAACGATTCGGGGACGGTTCGTAGTTTGGCTCGCGTTCCAGCACGAACATCCGATCGAAAGAGCCGATGGCATCCTGCGCCTCAAGTTCGGCAATGACCCTTTGTCTGAGCGAGGGTTCAGCCAGGGCGCGCACACGCGCG
>DATFHP010000171.1:0-10588 GCA_035248285.1 Allosphingosinicella sp.
CGTGGGCGAGGCCGCCGCCGAGACGCTGGCGCTCAGCCTCGACCCCTTCCCGCGCGCCGCGGACGCCGAGGAAGCGCTGAGGAAGGCCGGAGTGAAGGGCGAGGCGGAGGTGGGACCGTTCGCAGCGCTCGCGGGGCTGAAGGAAAAGCTGAAGAGGTAGCATCCTCCCCGTACCGGGGAGGAATGGATCAGAAGGGCACGTCGTCGTCGAGGTCGCTCTCGAACGCGGGCTGGGGACGGGCCTGGCTGCCGCTGCCGCCGCCGCTGCTGCCGCCGTAGCCGGCGCTCTCATAATCGTCGCCGCCCGAGCTGCCGCCGTCGCGCCGATCGAGCAGGACCAGCTCGCCGCGGAAGCGCTGCAGCACGACCTCGGTCGAATAACGGTCCTTGCCGTCATTATCCTGCCACTTGCGCGTCTGGAGCTGGCCCTCGAGATAGACTTTCGATCCCTTGCGCAGATATTGCTTGGCGACGCGCCCCAGATTCTCGTTGAAGATGACGACGCGGTGCCATTCGGTCCGCTCCTGGCGATTGCCGTCGCGGTCCTTCCAATTCTCCGAGGTCGCGACGTTGAGATTCACCACCTCGCCGCCGCTGTTGAGCGAGCGCGCCTCGGGGTCCTGCCCCAGATTGCCGATCAATGTGACCTTGTTGACGCTTCCCGCCATGCTGCCTGCTCCTCGCCTGGACTCACAGTCCGAGCAAAGTGGCTAACCAGAAAGTCGCGCCTGCGGCAAGATAGGCGAGGACGAACAGGTAAAGCAGCATGAAGAGCGGCCAGCGCCACCCGTTGGTCTCGCGCCGCGTGACCGCGACCGTCGACAGGCATTGCGGGGCGAACACGAACCAGGCGAGGAAGGCGAGCGCGGTCGGAAGGCTCCATCGGCCCTGCAACTGGCTGGTCAGCGATTGCTCGGCCTGGCTCTCGTCGTCCTCCTGGACCGAATAGGCCGTGGCCAACGCCGAGACCGCCACCTCGCGCGCCGCCATGGCGGGAATCAGCGCCAGCGAAATCTCGTGATTGAAGCCGATCGGCCGCATCACGACCTCGAGCCCCGAGGCGAGCTTGCCGGCGATCGAGCTTTCGAGCGCGGTCTCGCCGGGGCGCGGCTGAGGAAAGGAGAGCAGGGCCCAAAGGATGATGGTGGACACGAGGATGATGGTCCCCGCGCGCTTCAGGAAGATGAGCGCACGATGCCACAGGCCGAGCACGATGTCGCGAACGTGCGGAAGCTGGTATTTGGGCATTTCCATCATGAAGCCCTGATGGACGCCCCTGGCGACGGTGCGGCGCAGCACGAGCGCCGCGGCCAGCGCGCCGAATACGCCGACGACGTAGAGGCCGAACAGGACCAGCCCCTGAAGGCCGATGCCATAGCCGATGCTGCGGGCCGGAATGAGCGCGCCGATGATGATTCCGTAAACCGGAAGCCGCGCCGAGCAGGTCATCAGCGGAGCGATCAGGATCGTCGTCAGCCGATGCTTGGGATCCTCGATCGTGCGCGTGGCCATGATCCCCGGCACCGCGCAGGCGAAGGAGGACAACAGGGGAATGAAAGCGTGGCCCGACAGTCCGACGCGCGCCATCAGCCGATCCATCAGAAAGGCCGCGCGCACCATATAGCCGGTCGATTCGAGCAGCAGGATGAAGAAGAACAGGATCAATATCTGCGGAAGGAACACGACGACCGAACCGACTCCCTTGATGATGCCGTCGACGATCATCGACCGGATCAGTCCGGGTGGGAGCGTGTCGAGGATCAACGTCTCGGCATCGCCGAAGCGGGCGCCGATAAAGTCGGCGGGCGGCTGGGCCCAGGCAAACACGGCCTGGAACATCACGAACATGATCGCCGCGAAGATGATCGGCCCGAGGATCGGATGAAGCGCGATTCCGTCGATTCGGCCGCTCCACCGCCGGGTCGTCGTCTCGCCGACGATCGCCCGGCCGGCGATCGCGCGCGCGCGGCGCTGGACCACGGCGAATTCCTCGGGGCCGCCGCTGCGAACCTGGCGCGCCGCGCCGACCGCGGCACCCAGCGCCCCCTTCAGATCATCGAGGCCACGGCGGCGGACCGCGACCGTTTCGATCACCGGCACGCCAAGCTCGGCGGCGAGGATCGCCGGATCGATTGTGAGGCCGTCGCGGGCGGCGAGGTCGACCATGTTCAGCGCCACCACCGTGGGTAGGCCCAGGTCGATGATCTGAAGCGCGAAACGCAGATGGTTGTCGAGGTTGGTGGCGTCCAGGACCAGCAGAAGGGCGTCCGGAAGGCGCTCGCCATGCTGGCGGCCGAGCACCACGTCGCGCGTCACCTCCTCGTCGGGGCTGGAGGCTTCCAGGCTGTAGGCGCCGGGCAAGTCGACGAGCTCGGCGGGGCGCCCGTCGGGCAGCGAGATCCGGCCCGACTTTCGCTCGACCGTGACGCCCGGATAATTGCCGACCTTCTGGCGCGCCCCGGTCAGCTTGTTGAACAAGGCGCTCTTGCCGGCATTGGGATTGCCGACCACCGCAATCAGCGGGATCGAGGTCATGAAGCGGCGTCGACGGCGATGGTCTGGGCGTGCGAGCGACGGATCGCAACCGTCATTCGGCCGATACGAACCGCCAGCGGATCACGGCCGATCGGCCCGCCGTGCAGCGCCTCGACCCGCACGCCTTCGTCGAGGCCGAGGTTGCGCAGCCGTTTCGCCTCGGACGGAGTCAGCGCGCTCCATTGAACGCTGGTTACCGTCGCAGGCGTGTGAAAGGGAAGCTGATCGAGACGCACAGTCGCTGACATCCATTGCTTTGATGCAAGTGATTATCAATAACGATGCAAAATTGCCAGCGTCATCTGCCGATATCCTGTCATCCGGCGGCGGCGGCATGGAAAGTCGGTGCGTCGCCCCTAGGCCGCGTCCCGCTCGATCGGCAAACGTTGCGGCTCTGCCGTCGGCGCAGGCAGGAAGCCGGCGACATTGGCCTGATATTGCGCCGAACGCGCCACGACGCAGCGCGAGCAGCCCCAGAACTTCGCCTGGTAAAGCGCGGCATCGGCCTCGCCGAGCAGCGCCCCCAAATCCATGCCGTGGTGGGGAAAGAGCGATATGCCGATGCTGACTCCCACGAGGGCGGCTTCGGTGTCGATGAGAAAGCCGTTCTCGCCGATCGCCGCAACCAGCCGCTCGCCGACAATGCGCGCCGCAGCCTCGTCGCTGCCGGCAGACAGCACGACGAACTCGTCGCCACCGATTCGCGCGATCACATCCTCGGGACGGCAAGCCGAGCGAAGCCGGTCCGCGACCGATTTCAGCAGCTCGTCCCCGACTTCGTGGCCGAAATTGTCGTTGATTCCCTTGAAGCCATCGAGATCGAGATAGTGCAGCGCGAAGCTTTCGTTCCGGCCGGTCCATTCGGCAACGACCTGCGCGAGCCCGGCGCGGTTGAGCAGGCCGGTGAGCGGATCATGCCGCGCCCGGCGATCGTTTTCGCTCTCGGCAAGCACCGTGCGCAGCATCATCCTGTTCAGCTGGAACGCAATCATGATCATGGTGCCGGCAAAGAGCGGCACCTGGAGCGCGACGATCAGCAGGATCGGTTGGTCCAGGAACAGCAAGGCGAGCGCGCTGGGCAGGAGAATGAGGACGATCCTCGCGGCCACCAATCGCGGCGCCGCGAAATTGCGCAGGCAGCCGCCGACCATCGCCGCGCTGGCAAGGCAGGCGAAAGTGGCGGCGATCCAATCGCCGCTGCCGATGCAGAGGAATGCTCCGACCCCGACGCTCGCAGCCGAGCCCAGCGCCAACAGCGTGTGAGGCACGAGCGCGCGCTCGCGGCCGGCGCGGCCGGCCCGGCCCGCCGAGACGAGGACCGAGACGCGCGTCGCAGCGAGCAGGACCTCGAGCATCGCCCAGCCGACGAACGGAAGCGATGCGAAATGCACCGCCATCACGACCGAAACGAACAGGGTGTTGACCGTGCCGAGGAGGAAGGGCGGTGTCACCCGAAACAGACTGCGCGTCAGGACGCGGCGCGCATCGGCCGGCAGATCGCCGGGCAGTCCGAGCAGCCAGCGCGTCAGGCGCTTCGCGGCGCTGTCGTCCTGTCGCCTCAGCTTGATCACGTGCTTCCCCGGCCTTGCAGCCCGGCGAAGAAATCCGCCGGCCCGTGACGCCAGTGTATTTCACCCAAGCTTAACCCCTCGGCCCGGCCGTGCCTGCGGCTAACCGCAAGGATAAGGGACGAACGGGCCCTGCGTCGCTATCATGCGCAAGGCGAAAATATTAAACCGGATTCACCGTGTATCGCTTGTCGCGTCGCCACCGACGCCGCATAGAATGAAACGGGGAGAGGCTCTATTCGGCAAGTCGCGGCACTTCCATATCGATCGGATGCGGACGGATCGGTGCGCCTGCTGATGATCACGTCGCGCGAGACGCGGCGTTGGGTCATTCCCAAGGGCAATCCGATCCGCGGTTTGCCGCCCCATCTCGCCGCCGCGCAGGAGGCCTTCGAGGAGGCCGGCATCTCCGGCATTCCCTGCCCCAGCGCGCTCGGCTGCTATCGCTATTGGAAACGGCGCAACGACGGCCGCTTCAAGGACGCCTCGGTCGAGGTGTTTCCGCTCGCCGTCACCCTGGAAGCCGACGAATGGCCCGAGCAAACCGAGCGCGAGCGGCGCTGGTTCTCGCTCGCCGAAGCCGCGGCCGCGGTCGAGGAGGCCGAGCTCACCCGGCTCATCGCCACCTTCAAGGCCGAGGCGCCGCCGGCTGGCCCGGGCGCGCGGGCATTGTTATGGACACGTCAGAACGTCAGCGAAAAGGTGCCCGGCTTGCGATGGTTTCATGCCCTCATGCCCAAGCAGGGCCGTTTTTTCGAGCTGTTCGAGGCGCATGCCGCGACCTTGGCGGCCGGCGCCGACGCGCTCGCCAAGCTGCTGCAAGGCGGCGAGGGGGTGGAGGTTCATTGCCGCGAGATCGTGGCGCGTGAGGAGGAGGCCGACGCGATCACGCGCGAGGTTCTGCAGGACGTGCGGCGGACCTTCGTCACGCCGTTCGACCGAAGCGCGATCACCGATCTGATCGGCTCGATGGACGATGCGATCGATCAGATGCACCAGACCGCGAAGGCGATCACATTGTTCGAGGTCAAGCAGTTCGAGCCGCAAATGCGCGACATGAGCGCGATCATCGTCGAGGCCGCGCGCGTCACGGTCGATGCGATGCCGCTGCTTCGCTCGGTCGGCCGCAACGGACCCAAGCTTCACGCGCTGACCGAGCGGCTGGTCCAGCTCGAAGGGCATGCCGACGAAATCCACGACGCCGGCCGAAAGACATTGTTCAGAGCGCATTCCGACGGCCGCCGCGCGATGGATTTCATCGTCGGCAACGAGATCTACAGCCATCTCGAGAAAGTCGTCGACCGGTTCGAGGATGTCGCCAACGAGATCCAGGGTCTCGTGATCGACCACGCCTGAAGCGACGCCGCGATGGCCGCGCAAATCTCGGTTCCGCTGCTGATCGGGCTGATCGCGATCGCGTTGCTGTTCGACCTGCTCAACGGGCTGCACGACGCCGCCAATTCGATCGCCACGGTGGTCTCGACACGCGTGTTGCGGCCCCAATATGCCGTCGCCTGGGCGGCCTTTTTCAACGTCGCGGCCTATTTCATCTTCCCGCTCAGCGTCGCGAAGACGATCGGTACCGGCATCGTCGATCCTTCGATCATCACGCCGCAGCTGCTTCTCGCCGCGCTGATGGGCGCGATCGTCTGGAACTTGGTCACCTGGCTGCTCGGCATTCCTTCGAGCAGCAGCCATGCGCTGGTCGGCGGCCTGATCGGCGCGGGCACCGCCAAGGTCGGCATCGGTGCGATCGTGTGGAGCGGCGTGATCAAGACCTCGCTGGCCATCGTCTTCTCGCCCGCGCTCGGACTCGTTCTGGCCATGGCGCTCGTGCTCGTCACCTCATGGCTGTTCATCCGCACCGCGCCGCTGACCGCCGACCGCCGTTTCCGCTGGATGCAGCTCTTCTCGGCCGCCGCTTATTCGCTGGGGCACGGCGGCAACGACGCACAGAAGACCATGGGCATCATCGCCGCGCTGCTCTTCTCGCAGGGTCATTTGGGAAGCACGTTCAGCGTGCCTTTGTGGGTCGTGCTGTCCTGCTACGCCGCGATGGGGCTCGGCACGATGCTGGGCGGATGGCGGATCGTCCACACCATGGGCTCGAAGATTACGCGGCTGACCCCCGCCCAGGGTTTTTGCGCCGAGGTCGGCGGGGCGATCACCCTGTTCCTCGCCACCCATTTCGGAATCCCGGTTTCCACCACGCACACGATCACCGGCGCCATCGTCGGCGTCGGCGCCTCCCGGCGCTTGTCGGCCGTGCGCTGGAACGTCGCAAGCAGCATCGTCTTCGCCTGGGTGGCGACGGTGCCGGCCGCAGCCACGATCGCGGCCGCGACCTATGAGGCGACGAACCTTATATGACAGAGGCGCCGGCCGCTTCGCGTCTATCCCGGCGAACGGGCGCTATACGGCGGGATAGCGCAGCCGGCCGAGGAAGCGGCTGAGGCTCGGCAAGCGTTCCCGGCCGCCGCGCCATCGCGCCTTGAACTTCTCGAGGCGCATGACCTCGTCGATGCGGCGATCGAGGAAGCTGCGGGTTTCCTTCAGCCCATCGCTTTCGTCGTCGAGGAAGACGAGCATCGTCGCGGTGTAGAGCGCCGCGAGAATGCCGCGCTTGCTGTAATGATTGAAATCGGTCGCGGTGTCGCCGGCCACCCGCCACATGCGGTCCGCGGCGCGCCAGGCAAGACGCGCGCCGAGGATGGCGTTCTGCGGCAAGGCAAGGATCGCGAAGGCGCGGCGCAGGGCCTCCTTGTACGGCTGGACCGCTTCGATCCGGGTCAGCACGAGGCCGTGGATCCGATCGCGCACCTTGAGCATCTCGATACGCTCCGGGGGCCATGCAGCCAGCATCGCGACGTCGATCGCTTCGAACCAGGCGTCGATCATCTGCAACGGACCGTCCGGAAAGGCCAAGCGGGCGCGTTCGGGAGGCACGTCCAGAGTCGCCGCGGCCATCGCGAGGGCCTTGTCGCTCCAGCCGTCGAACACGGCATTGGCCGGGATGAGCGGCGCCAGCGCGGCGCGCAGCTCGTCGAGCGTCATATCGATGGGCTCGGTCATCCAGCCTCTCCGGTCCCCGCCAAGATGAGGGTCGGCGCCCGCCGATTCAAGCCCGCGCCCGCCGGCCGCGTTTCCCCACGCCGCAGAAAGGCTATTGGAACCGCCGTTTTACGCCGAGCATGGCGATCGCCGCCCTGGCCGCTTCGCCGCCCTTGTCTTTTTCATCGCGCCGCGCGCGGGCGAGCGCCTGCGCTTCATCTTCCACGGTCAGGATGCCGTTGCCGATCGCCAGCCCGTCGAGGCTCAACGCCATCAGGCCGCGCGCGCTCTCCCCCGCGACAATTTCGAAATGATAGGTCTCGCCGCGAATGACGGCGCCCAGCGCGACATAGCCGTCATAGCCGCCGCTTTCGGCGGCGAAGGCGATGGCGGCCGGAATCTCCAGCGCGCCGGGCACGGTGATCGTCTCATGATCGTGTCCCGCCGCTTCGATCGCGGCGCGCGCGCCGTCGAGCAGAAGGTCGTTGAGATGATCGTAGAAGCGCGCCTCGACGATGAGCAGGCGTGCCATGGTCAGACGTCCGTCGGGATCGGACGCTCGCCGACGATCTTGAGGCCGTAGCCGCCGAGCGCGACCGGCGTGTGGTGGCTGTTGGTGAGCAGGATCATATCGTGCACGCCGAGCGCGTTGAGGATCTGGGCGCCGGCGCCGTAGTCGCGCAGCTCATCCATGTCCTCCGCGCCGGTCTCGCCCGCGCGCGCGCGCAACGTCCGGGACAGCGCGTCGGGCATCGGCCGGTTGATCGCCACGATGACGCCCGATCCTTCCTCGCCGATGATCCGCATCGCGCCGTGGAGAAGGCCGCTGCGTGCATCGGCCTCGGCGAACGCGTCCGAGAAGATGTTGAGCGCATGCATGCGCACCAGCGTCGGCCGCGACGGATCGATCACGCCCTTGATCAGCGCGATCTGCTCGGTGCCGAGCGCCTTGTTGAGGAAGGTCCGCGCCGTCCATTTGCCGCCCCAGCGGCTTTCGAAATCCGCCTGCGCGATCTGCTCGACGAGATGGTCCTTCTTCAGCCGATAGGCGATCAAGTCCCGGATCGTGCCGACCTTGAGCCCGTGCAGCTGCGCAAAGGCGACGAGATCGTTGAGCCGCGCCATCGTCCCGTCCTCGCGCATGATCTCGCAGATCACCCCCGACGGATTGAGCCCCGCGAGGCGCGCGACATCGACCGCGGCTTCGGTATGACCGGCGCGGACCAGCACGCCGCCGTCCTTGGCGACGAGCGGAAACACATGTCCCGGCGTGACGATGTCCTCGATTCCCTTCGCGGCATCGATGGCGACCGAGATGGTCCGCGCGCGATCGGCCGCGGAGATGCCGGTGGTGACGCCTTCCTTGGCCTCGATCGAGATGGTGAAGGCGGTCTCGTGACGGGTGCGGTTGTGCCGCGCCATCAAAGGCAGGCCGAGCTGCTCGACGCGCTGCCGGGTCAAGGCGAGGCAGATCAGGCCGCGGCCGTGCCGCGCCATGAAGTTGATCGCGTCGGGGGTCGCCATTTGCGCGGGTATGATGAGGTCGCCCTCATTCTCGCGATCCTCGTCGTCGACGAGAATGAACATGCGGCCGTTGCGCGCCTCGTCGATCAGCTCTTCGGGCCTGGAGAGGAAGCCGCGATCCATCAGCGCCGCAGATCCATCATGCGGCCGAGATAGCGCGCCAGTATATCGATCTCGATATTGATCCGGCGTCCCGGCGCGATATCGGAGAAAGTCGTCTGGCCGGCCGTGTGGGGGATGATGTTGAGCGCGAAGCGAACGCCGCCCGAAAGATTCTCGACCTCGTTGACGGTCAGCGAGACCCCGTCGAGCGCGATCGATCCCTTTGCGGCGACGAACGGCGCGACCGCCTCGTCGGCGATGATCGTCACGCGCGCCGAGCCGCCGATCGCCTGAACGCCCTCCACCTCGCCGACGCCGTCGACATGGCCGGTGACGATATGGCCGCCAAGCTCGTCGCCGACCTTCAGCGCGCGCTCGAGGTTGAGCCGCGCCCCTTCGCGCCACATGTCCGGGGCGGTCCGGCCGACCGTTTCGGCCGACACGTCGACCGCGAAGCCGGTTTTGTCCTTGTCGACGACGGTCAGGCACACGCCCGAGCAGGCGATCGAGGCGCCGATGTCGACCCCGGCCATGTCATAGGCGCTGTCGATCGAGACGCGAAGATCGCCGCGCGGTTCGGCGCTCCGGATGCGGCCGATATCGGTGATGATGCCAGTGAACATTCCTATCCCCGGCGGCGCTCGTAAACTTCCAGCCGGTCGATGCCAAGCATATGATCCTCGACCAGGGCCCAGCGGCCATGCGCGCCGGCGAGCGGCCCGAGGCCGATGTCGCCGATCGCCGCACGCCCGGCACCGATCAGGATCGGCGCGCGATAGACGATCAGCCGGTCGACCAGGTCCGCGGCGAGGAAGGCCGCGGCCGCGCCCGCGCCGCCTTCGATCAGCAGGTCGTTGACGTCGCCGAGCCCGAAAACGGCCTGCGGCGATTCGATCCGCGCCCATCCTTCGGGCGCCGCGCCGCCGGTCAGCAGCGCCCGCCGCGGCGCGCGATCCTCCAGGCCCGCGACGCGCACGTCGAGCCTGGGCGCATCAGCATCGAAGGTGCCGCGCCCGACCAGGATCATGTCGCAGGCGGCACGCCGGCGATGCACGTCCGCGCGCGCGGCCTCGCCGGTGATCCAACGGCTTTCGCCGCCGGCGGTGGCGATCCTGCCGTCGATCGACAGCGCGAGCTTGAGCGTGACCAGCGGACGCCCGAGCGCCTGGCGAGTCAGATAGCCTCCAAGCGACCGGCTCGCGGCCGCGGCGCCGACACCGCATTCGACGGCGACGCCGGCGCTGCGCAGCCGCTCGAAGCCGCTGCCGTCGGTGCGCAGGTCGGGATCGGCCAGCGCCGCGACGACGCGCGTCACACCGGCTTCGACGAGCAGATCGGCGCAGGCCGGCCCACGGCTGCTTTCATGCGCGCAGGGTTCCAGCGTCACATAGACGGTGGCACCCCGCGACGCGGCTCCGGCCTGGGCCAGCGCTTCGGCCTCGGCGTGCGGCCTGCCGCCGGCCCGCGTCGCGCCGCCCGCCACGCGCGTGCCTCCGGCGACGATCACGCAGCCGACATTGGGATTGGGCGCGGTGGTGCCGCGCGCGCCTTCGCCGAGCGCGACCGCCTCCGCCATCCACGTTTCGTCGGTCATTTAATCCCGAGCTGGTCGGCGAGCTTCTTGAACTGGCGCTGGCGCTCCTTGGCCATCGCTTCCTTCTCGGCCTGCGCCGTCTTCTGGTCGGCGACGATCTCGGCGTCGGTGCGGTTCAGCGTCCAGCTCTTGGCGTAGACGAGCTGCGGCCCGGGGGTGGCGGCCTTGCGCGATTCGAGCGCGAAGGCGAGGATGATGACCGCCGGAATGACCA
>DATFHP010000172.1:0-11152 GCA_035248285.1 Allosphingosinicella sp.
TGCGTGTTGATGTTGAAGAACGGATCCACCGCCCCGACCGGCCATTCGACCGCGGCGTATCCCGGCCGCTCGGCGAACCCCAGCAGCGAGCGCCGACCGGTTGCCACATAATCGGCCAGCAAGCCATGCGCCTCGGCGTGCCACAGCGCGCAGACCGGATGCAGCCGTCCGCCGCTGCTGGCAATAGATGCGCCGAGCGAGGCGCTCAGCGCGGCATCGAGACGGACCAGCAGATCGGCCGGCAGGAACGGACTGTCGCAAGGCAGCGTCAGCAGACGGTCCTGCTCCAGCGCGCGCGCATGGCGAAGCGCGACATCGAGCCCTGCCAGCGGCCCCCAGTCCGCCTGCTCGTCCTCGATCTGGGCGGCCGCCACGTCGGGCAAGCGCGCGCCGGCGCGCACCGAGACGGCGACATGCGGCGAGAGCCGCCCCGCAAGGTCCAGCGCATGGTCGATCAGCCGGCGTCCGCCGAGCCGGCGCAGCGGCTTGCCGCCGCCGATGCGCAGGCCTTCTCCTCCGGCCAGGATGACGACGGCCAGGCCCATCTTGATTCCCCCGCGCACGACGATAGGAAATCCTGCACCTTTATGGTAGCCTGCGCACTTCCCATATGAGCATGATGCACCAGTCCGACACCAAGTCCGCGCGTTCCGCGCCGCTTATCGACGGCTTCGGCCGCCGGATCGACTATGTGCGCCTTTCGGTCACCGATCGCTGCGATCTGCGCTGCCGCTATTGCATGGCCGAAACGATGCAATTCGTTCCGCGCAGCGAATTGCTCACGATCGAGGAACTGGCGCAGCTGTCCGAGCGACTGATCACGCGCGGCGTGCGGCGCATCCGCTTGACCGGCGGCGAGCCTCTGGTGCGGCGCGGCATCCTCGATCTCGTCCAGCTGCTCGGCGATCGCGTCGGTTCCGGCCTCGACGAAGTCACCATGACCACCAACGGCACCCAGCTGCCCGGTGTCGCCGAGGCCTTGTTCGGCGCCGGCATGCGCCGCATCAACGTCAGCCTCGACAGCCGCGATCCCGATCGCTTCCGCACCATCACCCGGCGCGGCGATGTGTCCAAGGTGCTGGCGGGAATCGCGGCGGCCAAGGCTGCCGGCCTCCAGGTCAAGATCAACATGGTGGCGCTCAAGGGCCTCAACGACGACGAGATTCCGGCGATGATCGCCTGGTGCGGCGAGCAAGGCTTCGCGCTGACCCTGATCGAGACCATGCCGCTCGGCGAAGTCGAGGAGGACCGCACCGATCGCTATCTGCCGCTCGACGCGGTCAAGCAAGGCCTCGAGCAGGATCTGACGCTGGTTCCGACGCTCGATCGCACCGGTGGCCCGGCGCGCTATTTCCATGTCGAGCAGACCGGAACGCGGCTCGGCTTCATCACGCCGCTGTCGAACAATTTCTGCGCCGGCTGCAACCGCGTGCGGATCACGGCCACGGGCACCATCTACGGCTGCCTCGGTCATGACCAGAAGGTCGAGCTGCGCGATCTGATGCGCGGCCGCGATCCCGATGCGCTCGACGACGCGCTCGACCGGCTCATCGCCGGCAAGCCGCAGCGCCACAATTTCGACATTGCCGCGCATGCGCCGGCGGTCGCACGCCATATGAGCGTCACAGGCGGCTGAACTTGAAGCCTTCGCAAAGGCTCGCCGTCGCCAGCCTGACTCCCCGTGGCGTATCGCGCACCGAGCGTTGCGTCGCGGCGGAAGTGCCGATCGCGATCAGCTTCTTCGGCATCGGCTATGCCGTGATGATGGCAACGCCGGCCGACCTCGAGGATTTCGCAATCGGTTTTGCGCGGTCCGAGCGGCTGATCGACCGTGCCGACGACGTGTTGGCGATCGAGCAAGGCGAAACGGACGGGCAGGACGGCATCCTGCTCCAGATCGAACTGGCGCCCGAACGGCGCGATCTCGTGTTCGAGCGAGTGCGCCATCGCATCGGCGAATCGAGTTGCGGCTTGTGCGGGATCGAGAATCTGGAGCAAGCGCTCCGTCCCTTGCCGCGCATTGCCGGGCGCCCCGTCGCCGTCGCGCCGGAGATGCTGTTCGCCGCGCTCGCGGGCCTCGGCCCCCTTCAGCCGCTGAACCAAGCAACCGGCGCCGTCCACGCCGCCGCTTTTTTCGACGCTTCCGGACAATGCGTGGCGGTGCGCGAGGACGTCGGGCGCCACAACGCCTTCGACAAATTGATCGGGCACGCGATGCGGAGCGGTATCGCGTTGGCGCAAGGTTTTGCCTTGCTCACCGCGCGCTGTTCCTACGAGCTGGTCGAAAAGGCGGCGCTGGCGGAGATTCCGCTGCTGGTCACCGTGTCGGCGCCGACGACGCTCGCCGCCAGGCGCGCCAAGGAGGCCGGACTGACGCTGATCGCGCTGGCGCGCGAAGATTCGATGCTGGTGATAAGCGATCCGCACGGGGCCTATGGTGCCGCAGACTTGGTGGGCGGATGAGCGAGATCCCATATCGTCACGATCGATCCGGCCTGCTCGCCGTACCCGGCATCGGCTGCACATGGTGTGAGGCCGTCGACCGCCGATGAGCGAAGGAGAATCGGACGGCGTTCCCGCAGCCGCTCCGCTTGGGCCGGGGGCCGAGGCGGAGCTCGTCACGCCGTCGCCGCAACGCATCGATCCGCATCTCGTGCGCGGCATGCTGCTGTTCGTGAGCGGCCTTTTGCTGCTTGCCTGCATGGACAGCGCGACCAAATTCCTTTCGGCACGCTATGAAGTGACGCTGATCGTCGCGGTTCGCCATATCGTGAGCTGCCTGTTGATGCTGGCGCTTCTCGCACCGAGCCAGGGCGCGCGCCTCATGCAGACCCGGCGTACCGGCTTGGTGCTGGTACGGGCCTTGTGTCTGGCTGCCACCTCGTTGCTCATTGGTCTGGCGCTCGCGCGCATGCCGGTCGCGGAAAGCACGTCCCTCGTGTTCCTGGCTCCAAGCTTTGTCGTGCTTCTCGCCCGGCCCTTTCTGGGCGAGCGCATCGGGGGTCTCGGCTGGGTCGCTGCCCTTGCCGGCTTTGCCGGGGTTCTGCTGATTGCCCGTCCGGGCGCCGGACTGGAACCCGTCGGCGTCGCTTTCGCGGTTGCCGCCGCTGCCGTTTCGGCCGTTTATCAGCTCCTGTCGCGTATGTTGGCACAGAGCGAGCGCACCACCGTGCTCATGTTCTACGCCGCCCTGGTCAGCGCCATCACCTTGAGCCCAGCGATCCCGTGGTTCTGGGACGGACGCGTCCCGCATTTGTTGGACCTTTTGCTCTTTTTGGGGATCGCCGTCGCCTCGGCGGGCGGTCATTATCTGATCACCGCCGCGCATCGTTATGCGCCTGCCTCGATCCTCGCGCCGATAGGCTATGTGCAGCTCATCTGGGCTGGCCTGCTCGGCTGGCTGGTCTTCGGTCACGTGCCGGCTGCGCTCAGCGTTCTCGGCATGCTGGTCATCATCGCTTCGGGCGCGCTCATCGTGTCGAAGCCGCAGCTGTCCGCCATCGGTCGTAGCGGACGGCGCCCGAGATCGCTTGCGTGACCGGCTTGGCGAGCGCATCCTGCCGGCAACGATGAGGGAGGATGGCGATGTTGATCCTGGCAATTTTGGCCGCTGCGGCCGCTCCGGCCGACGGCAAGACAATGGGAGTCGACGATTGGCACGCCATGGCGATCTACGGGGTGGGGGGAGAGGCGGGCGGCCCGACGTACCTTCAGGTGCACGCCGGCGATCTCGATGGCGACGGCACGCCCGACGATGCGGTGCTTAAGCTGGTCTGCGCGGATGGCCGCGTTGTCGAGTCGTCCTATCTGGTCAGTCCGCGCGATTCCGCCAGCGGAATGCCGACCGGCAAACGGCAGTATGCGCCGGTGACCTTCGTCAAGGAATGGGGTGCCGCATCGCCGCAGCTGAGCCTGATCAAACCGACCTATGACGTAAAGACGATCAAGTCGGCCCGAGCGGCGCAGGACGGCTGGACCCAGGTTTCGCTTTCGAATGCGGAGGGCTTGTGCGCAGCGAGCCAGGCCGCCGCTGCGGCCATCGTCAAGTCGAAGTCGAACATCACGAACAATTGACCGGTGCGGAAGCGAAACGCGCGAATTCAGGTTCCGGCGGCGATCCTGCCGTCGGCGCCGCCTTTCGGAATGGCGGCTTCATGGATCTCCCGCAGCAAGGCGACATCCGCGCGCGAATAATAGGATCCCCACCGCTGGCGCACGCGTTTGGATCGGTTGCGCAGCCGGGCCTCCAAATGAATCGGATCCGCCGATTCAACCAGCAGAGCGCAGAGCCGGTCGAGCATGGCGAGGCTGAGCGACTGGTTGAGAGCGCGTAGTCCGGCATGGGTCTGCGCCGCGCCCAGAGGAACCTCCTGAACGTCGAGGATTTCGCCCAGATCGACCGCGGCTTCCATCCTGTGCAGCGTCGTGCCGACCGTGGCATGGCCTTCGACAAGAGGCACGATATCGTGCCCTACGCCTCGTATCCTCGGCAGCGCCGGATGAATGTTGAGCGGCAGGCCGATGGCACGCAGCGCGGCCGGAGGAAGGATCAAGTCGCTGTAGAAGGATATCGCCAAGTCCCAGCGGCACGCGGCGATTTGCGATAGGACCACCGGCCGGTCCTCCGGCTGGTTCACGTTCCATGAAAGCCAGGTCAGATCGGTGCAGACATTCGACACGCGCACGCAGGCCGCTTCGCCCAGATTGGGATCGGTGATGAGAAGAGTGCGCGATCCCCACATGATCAGGACGGGAGGTTCGTACGCGATTTCACGCCTCGACCACTACGGGCCACGGAGAGGTTTCTCAAGTATGACGGGCGGCCGTGCGCACCGGCTCGCCTTGTGTGTTTCGCCGGCGTCGGCCTAAGCGCTACGCTCCACCACTTCAGGAAACGCCATCGATGACGACGCCCGTACTTGCTCAGGCCCGCGGGACGCGCGTTCTCGTCACCGGCGCGACCGGCTATGTCGCCGGCTGGCTCGTCAAACGCCTGCTCGAAGCCGGAGCCATCGTCCACGCCGCGGTCCGTGACCCGTCCCAGGCCGGGAAAATCGCGCACCTGCAGGCGATGTCCGACGCTTCGCCCGGCTCCATCGCCTTCTTCAAAGCCGATCTGTTGGAGGCGGGGAGCCACGACGAAGCGATGCAGGGTTGCAAGATCGTGTTTCACACCGCCTCGCCATTCCTGCTGGCAACGAAGATTCATGATCCGCAGCGGCAGCTCGTCGATCCCGCGGTCAGAGGGACGACGGACATTCTCGAAGCGGCCAATCGCGCGCCCAGCGTCCAACGCGTCGTGTTGACGAGCTCGGTCGCCGCGATCGGCGGCATCCCCACCGCTTCGGGACCGGCGCCCAAAGGCATATTGACCGAAGCCGATTGGAACATGACCTCGTCGCTCGAGAACGGGCCTTATCCCTATTCCAAGACTATTGCCGAACGGATGGCGTGGCAAATCGCCGAGGCGCAGGAGCGATGGCGGTTGGTGGTCATCAATCCGGCCCTCGTGTTTGGCCCGGGCACGGCCGATTCCCAGACCTCGGGGTCGTTCGACCATGTGCGGATGATCGGTGACGGGACGTACAAGGACGGCGTTCCCCCCTTCCAAATGGGCATGGTCGATGTGCGCGATGTCGCGGAGGCGCATTATCGGGCGGGCTTTATCGCCGATGCCGAAGGACGCCACATCGTGTTCGGCGAGGTGCACAGCATGGGAGACCTGGTCGAGATGCTGAAAGGTGCGTACGGCGACGCCTGGCCCTTTGCCAAGAATACGGCGCTGCCCGATGCGGCACCGCGATGGAAGGCCGACAACAGCAAATCGAAGCAAGCGCTCGGCCTCGAATATCGCCCGGTCAAGGACGCCGTGATCGCCATGTTCCGGCAGCTTATCGACACCGGCGTGCTCAAGACCAATGCGCTTAAATCTGCCTGACGCCGAGAAGCGAGAGCCCTTTATTTGGGTGATGGGCGTGCACTGCGCGCCTTGGGTGGGACAGAGCGATCAGGGACAGGCCCTAACGACCGCGGCTGCGATCCCGGCGACCAGATGGGTCGGGCCGATCGCGGCTGGACATGGCGGCGGAGCGGGACTGTCATATCGGACACTCATTCCACATGCCGCTCTTCCGATCGCTTTCCGGCTTTGACTTCGTACGTGACCGGCAGATCGGCAGGCAGAATTTGTTGCCATGTCGCACCGGCATACAGGCGCTTTGAGGGAAGTTCGTGGCAATCCCGGTTGCCGGCAAGACATTGCTTGCCATTGATCAGTTCGACACTGCTGTTGCCGTCGTTACGGAAGGTCAGCGTCTTGCCGGCGCGGGTGCCGCTCACCGCCGGCATGATATTGGAGGGACGAACGATTACCAACACATCATAACCGACGAGGATCTTGAGGCCTGTCTGTTCCGACGAAATCGGTCCGACCACCGGCTTGATCGTGACTCGGTACACGCGATCGGACTCGGACCTGTCCGGGATCGCGGCGATCCTGATCAGTCGGTGCTGACCCGGCTCCAGCACCAGGCGGGCGGGCGTCACCAGCAGACCGAGCTTGGTCGGATCGCGCTCCTGGTGCCGGCTCTCGTTGGGCAGTCCGGGCGATACGATTTGGCTGGCTTCGGCAGCAAGATACATTCGTTCCGGGGAGTTGTTCCAGGCTTCGATGTCTTCGCGCGGCGGCTGGTCCGGCAAAAGGTCGACGATCACCTGGCTTAGAACGAGTTCAGCGCAGGCCGGCGCGCCTGTGGCCAATCCGATCGTCGCTACGAGTAGAAAGACGATTCTACGAAACGAAGGAACCCACGGTGACATCGCTAAAATCCTCGCTCAAAGACAAACGACCGTGCCAATGGGCACATAATCGTTGTTGCTCTCCATGTGGGGGAAATCGACCCTGCAAACCCTTCCATCGTCCGGTCTAAACGTGGCGGTCTCTCCTGCGCCGGTCTCCAGCTGAAAATATCCCTCTTCATCGCTTCGCCCGAGACCGCGCGACGAAGAAATCTCCGCATTTGCCACCACTGTCCCGTCGCGGCGAACGGCCTGCCCGAATACCGTCAGGACAGATGCCGTCTTCCAACTGAGGGACTCCATGTTTCCAGGATAGAGAGTCACGCGCCTCTCGGCCGAATCGAAGCTTGATCGATGCGCTCCCACGGGCCTGATCCTGACGGAATATTCACGATAAGGTACAAGGAAGATCGGCAGGCGCCCGCCAGTCTGGATGCGGCCTTTCGGCACGTCGTCAACGAGCACTTCGAACGTCGCCTTTTCTTCGCCCGTCAGATGAACGACGATGCCGCTCTCCGTGACTTCACGGCCCCCGAGGGCAATGCCGCCGCCGGTGACAGCCACGCCTGTCTGCATAGCCAGGCTATACTGCGTTGAAGACCGCGCGCCGATACGGTGAACCAGATCGCCCGTTAGCGATCCATATGATCCGATGAGCCGCGCGTTGCCCATCGCAAAACTGCCGTCGACGGTGCGTCCCAGACCCGTGGCGGCCGATACGTCGGTCTCGCCGGCAATATCGCCCTGCCATGATGCTCCGAGATATCCGACCGGGGTCGACCGCGATCGGCCTTCGCCGCTGCGGTTCCGCGTGGCGGCAACCCCGCCGCCGGCAAGCAATGACATTGCGGCGCGTATCAGTTGCACGCGGATGCCGACGAATGCGGCGGTGACGGTATTTGACCGGGTGACGTTCGCCTGCAATTCTACGCTCAGATCTCCGGCCTGGACGAGCGCCCAATTAGCGGTGGGCCCGACGGTGTAGGAGGTCGGACCTCTGTCATCGTGCCGATACGAGCCCAGGAGGCCTACCTCGCCGTGAGGAAGTCGCCAGAAGATGCTGGCGCTTGCCTGGCTGTATTTGCCGGCGCCCGCGCGAATGGCGCGCGGGCCATTGGCCTCTTCAAAGGTTTCTCGTTCGCTTCCCGGCAGCAGCGGGCCGCCGTCGCTGCTCCAGACCTGCCGCAGGTCCAGATAATAGCCCAGCCGGTCACCGGTCGTGGAATTGACCTGGAAAAGGGCACCCATATCTCCGCTGATGGAGGCCAGCGCTGCGAGGCGGAATTGGGTCGTATTCGTGAATATGGTGACGCCTGCCTGCGCCATGACCTTGTCGCGAACGCCGAACATTGTCGCATCGAAAGCCAAGTGATCGTCCAATCGCCGCGCCATGCCTGCTTCGAAGAACGGTGTACCCGAAAAGCTCGGCAGGCCTTGGTGATTTGCGACCGTCAGCATGCCGGCGTAGGCGAAATAGGCTGGCGAACCTGCAGCAGCGATGCGCCTGTTCTTGACGAAAAACCGGCGTTCTTCCCGGATCGCACCCCCAGCCTCCTGCACGCGAAGTGTGACCGGATATGAGCCGTCCGGCAGCCCCGATGTGTCCAGCGCATGATTACCGGCGTCGTACGATTGCGATGCGAGCAATCGACCACCGCGAAGAATGTCGACCCGCGACTGCTGGGAGAGAAAGAGTATGAGGGGACTGCCCTGAAGCAATTCCCGGTCTGCGCGCGTATCGAGCTGGGTTCCCACACCGATGCCGAGAATTTTGCGCTCGCCGATGAAATCGATTCCGGGCGCCCACAGCAAACCTGCCGAATATCTCAGGTTCCGGGTGTCGATTTCACCGGCGACGTCGTCGATCAGCACGCCGTAGGCGGAAGAGAGAGAAACATGGCTGCGAAGCCGCCTGTTGCCGCTGCCGAACACGACATGGTTTTGCAGATTGTAGAGCGGCGAATCCCCGACGGTGCCCGAGATCGCGGCCGTGAACGAGTCCACGACAGAGGGCGCCGAGGTCGGAGGCGCCAGGTAGCGCTGCTCATCCACGGCTTCGACCTCCAGCCACGCCGGATTTACAAACATATGCAGCCGAAAACTGTCGGGGTCGTAAATGACGCCGGTTTCGCCGGGTGCAAGCTGCCCGCAGCTGGTGCCATGGGCGGCTGCACACAATGAAGAGACATGCGCATCGAGAGGGCCGCTCAAGGCGTTTGCGACTGCGGAGCGGTCGCGGACTTGGGGCAGGAGCGCGACAACCGCCGCAACGTCGCCAAACGTCACCGTGTCGGACGTAGCGGTTATCCTGGCCTGGCCGATGCTTTTGCCCCCGAAGACCATGTCCACAACCACGTCCTGCGGTTCGACAAGTTGCTCGAACCCCGCCGGGGCGGCGCCATAGGCGAAAGTCACCGGCCGGTTGGCAGCCGCCTTCGCGCCGTGAGCAGGCGTGCACATCAAGAGCACCTGCAAGAGGCAGAGAGCTGATCGCTTCACGTCCCGGGCCGATGTTCATTCAGGCGCGATGATAAGGGTGAGGGTGCCGCTGTATGTGCCGGCTGTTGCTGTCGAAAGCGTCGCTGCGCGGAGGAGAACGATCAGGCTCGCCGTCGTGAGCGGCGCCGTGCTGCAGTTCGAACTGCTCGCAGTGCTGACGAAGCCCCCTAGGGTAACCCCTGAGGAAAGCGCCGTTCCCGACGTCTGTCCCGACGTTCCGCTCCACTGCACCTCATACGCTACCTGTCTGGCGCCGTTGACGAGCGAGAAGGCTCCGGACGTTCCAGAGCCGGTGGCGCGAACGGAATAGCCTTTGAGCGAGGCGCTGCTGTAGGCGCACACGTTCTGACTGCGGCTCGCGTCGATGCCGAGATTGGAAATCGTACCAAAGGCGACATCGGTCAGTTTCGTGATGCGGGCTTGCTGGCCATGGGCCGCACCCGCGTAGAAGCCGATGCAAAGAGCCGCTGCCAAGCCGGTCCTGCCACGCCAAACATGGTTAACGAGCGCGGCCGGCAATAAGCGACGCATGTCCTGCCTCGTCCGTTGCGCGCCTTATTCAGGCGCTACGACGAGCGTCAGCGTTCCGGTGTAGCTGGCAGCCGAAACCATGTTCTGCAGATCGGTGGCGGCGATGGTCGTGATCAGACTCGCGGTCGTTGCCGGCGCGGAGCTGCAGGTCGGCCGCGTCGCGGTCGAGATCTGGCCGGTCAGCGCTACCGCTTTTGTGAGTGACGTGCCTGAGGCCTGACCGGAGCTTTGGCTCCATTGCACGCTATAGGGAACGACAGGAAGCGCACCGCTGGCGAGAGTAAAGGCACCTGCCGCTCCGCTTCCCGTGGCCGTGACGTTATACCCCTTGGTGCTCGTATTGCTCCAGACGCAGATGTTCTGCGCGTTGGATGCCGCCGTGGTCGGGTCCGCGTTGGCGAATGATATGTCGCTCAGACCGGTGATCTGGGTACGGTTGGGTACCGATGCGGAAATCGAAACGCTGCCCGTCGAGGTGGCGCCAAGGCTTCCTTGCGTCGCAGCGTTTGCCGCACTGCCGAGTCCGGCGCAAAGCAGTGTCGTCGCGAAGCGCGCTTTGATTGACGTGATCATGAGTGAATTTGTCCCACCAAATACCGGGAAATCCCCGGCCCGGCGGTAACTAAATATAGAGATTGAAAATCTCGTTAACGATCCTCATTCGTGCGGAGCGCACGCCGGAAAAGGCAGGCATTTTCGGTGAGAGCGCATTCTTCGAATGTCGTCCGGGCGCGTTTATCCTGCGTCCGACATCCTGCCGTCGTCGTGGCCGCCGAACTCGGTCGCGCGAGTCACCGGCGTCGGTACGCCGCGCGATGCCGCGAGCTTGCGGACCGCGGCTCGGGCGATATCGTCCAGGCCTTCTCCGCCGGCTGCCTCGTGCGCCGTGATCATAGCGCGCATGCGCGGATCCCAGAAATGCCAGAGGTGGTCGTAGGTGGCCTCGGCGGCTTCCGCGGGGCGCTGGCTCGCGAACTCGCGCGCGATCTGGTTGGCCATGTAGACGAGCCGGTCGAGCGACTGACTCATTACTCCGCCGCCTCCGCCTCGATGCGACGGCTCGCCGCGGCCTGGGCCTCGTAGAATTCCTGCCACTCGGTCGGCCCGTTGGAGGGCGAGACCTGCACTGCCGTCACCTTATATTCGGGGCAGTTGGTGGCCCAGTCCGAATATTCGGTGGTGGCGACATTGGCCTGCGTCATCGGATGGTGGAAGGTCGTGTAGACGACGCCCGGCGCGACCCGATCGGTGATCGTCGCGCGCAGCGTCGTCTCGCCGGCGCGGCTGGCCAGCTTGACCCAATCGCCTTCGCCGACGCCGCGGC